>CAJANQ010000425.1 GCA_903941145.1 uncultured Actinomycetes bacterium | reverse complement strand
GGGGCCTTCGGGCCCCGTCGTCCGCGTTCCGGCTGCAGCACCGGGATGCGGATCGGGATGGCCGCCGGTAGCGTCCGGAAGGTGGCGGAAGTGACACAGTCTGAAGCACCGACCTGGCAGGAACTCCTCGCGGTCGGCATGGTCGCAGGAAATCTCACGCCGGCAGGTATCGCCCGCTTTGCCCAGGTCCACGTTGCGGAGGCCGAGGCAGCAGTCGCCGCAGCGGTCGAGGCGGGAGTCCTGCGCGAGGACGGGACCACCGACGACAGCGCCCGCGCCCACGCGCTCTCGATCCTGCCGCTCGACCGCGTCGCCGAGGTCCATGCCGCTGCGGCACGGCACTACTTCGCCGCCGGTCCCGACCTGCTCATCGAGGCCGTCGCTCATGCCCGGGCCGCAGGCACGCTCCTCCCGCTCGACGAACTGGTGACCATGGCCGACCACGGCGGCCGACTCGCCCTCTCGCTCGGCGACTACACCACCGCCGAGTCACTGCTCTCGCTGGCCGCCGAGTTCGATTCCGCGGACTCGTACGGCGACCGCAGCCAGCGGCTCTGCGACCTCGCCGAAGCCACCAACGGCCTGGGCCGCATCGAGGATGCCCGGAGGTACCTGGCTACGGCGGTGCAGCTCGCAGAGCTGGCGGGAGACGGTGCGCTCGCAGCGCGGGCCGCAGTGGCGTTCGCACTTCCCGTTGCGTGGTCCCACGGCAACGTCCAGGCGTCGGGCCTCCTCCAGCGGGCCGAGAAAATGCCGCTGTCGACCGACGACGCACTGATGGTCCAGTCCGCCCAGGCGCTCGTGGACATGCGGGTCCCGGTCAACGACAAGGCCGGGGAGCAGGTGGCCTGGCTGGCCCGACCTGCGGTGTCCCGTCCGATGGCCGACGAGGTCCTGGCGGCGTCGAGGGCAGCGTCGCCCGAGGCCCGCCTCCTCGCGCTCCTGACGTGGCGAGCCACCCACAACGCACCCGAGTTCCTGGCCCAGCGACGCGAGGTCTCGCTCGAGGCGCTCTCACTCGCGCAGCGGGTCCGGAACCCGTCGATGCAGGTCGAGGCCGCGGTGCGGCTGGCGGTGGACGCCGTCGAGTCCGCCGACCGTTCGCTCTACGACGAGTCGCTCGGCGTCGCCCGCTGGGTCGCAGAACGCGACCGCAACCCGCGTCTCCAGTGGTGGGCACTCACGCTTGCGGCAGGCGCCGCCCACCTCGACCGGGACATGCCACGCGCTGCCGACCTGCTCGACCAGGCCCGTGCCGTCGGTGGACCGCTCAACCTGCCAGGGATCCTGGCTGCCGAGCTGATGTTCGTCGGTCAGACGGCGATCAAGAACAAGGACACCGACGTGCTGGCCGGGTTCTTGTTCGACGGCGACAACCCGCTGCTCTCCAGCGCGGTGGCCCGGGCCGGCGCGTCGTTCGCCGCGGCCGTGCACGGCCAGCCCGACGTGGCCAGGGCGCACGTCCAGCGGGCCATCCAGCTGGTCGACAAGGAGTCGACCTACTTGGGGGTGCTCTCGGTCGCGGCCAGCACCACGGCGCTCATCGACGACGCCGAACTGGCACTCGAGCTGGTCGACCTGCTCGAACCGTGGTCGGCACACGTGGCCATCGACACGTACGGCTGGTGGTGCGTCGGACCGGTCGCGCTGCAGCTCGCCGAGCTCCACCACCTGCTCGGCAACGGCGCCGCTGCTCGCCGCTACCTGGAGAGCGCGACCCCGGCAGCGATGCAGCTCAACGACGTGCACGCCCTGGGGCGCAGCACGGCGCTGGCCGCAGAGCTCCGGGGCGTGGGGCCCCAGGCGGGCGACACCGGCCTGACCGAGCGGGAGCTCGAGGTCCTGCGGCTCATGGCGGCCGGGTCGACGAACCCGCAGATCGCAGCGTCGCTGTCGTACAGCCTCTCGACCATCCGGACCGACACGGTGTCGATCTACCAGAAGCTCAGCGTGGGCGGGCGGACCGAGGCGGTGCTGGCGGCCATCCGCCTCGGGCTGATCGACGCCCAACGCTGAGGCACCGGCGGTCGGCTCTCCCGTCCCACCGCTCGGGGCGGGGGGACACGCGCCGAGGGTGAATGACCGGTCGTCCATCGGCCCATGGACGACCGTGCACAACAGGTCCGGGCTCCTGTTCAGGTCGTTCGAAAGTGTGCATACTCGCACCCATGCTCAACTCATCCCGATCCCCCCGCCGCGCCGTCGCGGCCACCCTGTCGGTCCTGGTCGCTGCCGCGACCTTGTCGTTCGCCCCCGGCACCGCCGGTGCGGTCGGCGCCGGCAACGAGGCGGTGCTGGTCGACGCGAACGCGTTCATCCGGAACTCCTACACCGAGGTCGGGGCACGGCCCAACGGCTCGTTCGGCTCGAACGTGTCCCAGCCCGCTGGCTGGCACGGGAACTTCACTCCAGGGGGGGAGCTGGGCAACTCCACGACCTCTGGTGTCGGATTCCGGGCCGACCGCGAGAAGAACGGCTGGGGCACCGGCGCCGACGACGGCGACTTCTTCCTGCCCGGCCAGCCCTACGAGCAGTGGTCGGTCCAGACGTCCGGCCCCAAGAAGATGAATGACCAGTTCCGCTCCGACGTGCCCGGCGGGTTCGTGGAGGCCGACACGTCCGGCGACCCGTCGGTCGTGTGGGACTCCGCCGACGCCAGCTCGGGCGTACTCGTCCGCCAGGTCCAGTCGGTCCCCGCCGACGGCACCCAGCAGCTGAACGTGGACGTCACGCTCACCAACCCGACCGGTACCGACGTCGAGGCGCGTTACAGCCGCTCCGTCGACGCCGACAACTGCGTCCAGTACGGAGGGACGACACCGCCCCGATGTGACTCCGACGGCGACGGCGTCGCAGGCCCCGGTGCCGGCTTGAACTACAGCACGAAGAACACGATCAGGTCGCAGCGCCGCTCGGGCGGACCGACGAGTGCCGTGGGCGCCACCCAGACCGACGGCTCCGAGCTCGTGCTGTGGACCGCGGAGCCCGACTCGGTCGCAGTCATGTTCGGCGGCAGCTTCTGCGACGAATCCCAACTGACCGACCTCGACGCGCTGCCCCTCACCTCGAACCCTTCGACTCCGACCGAGGTCGGCTGCGGCGAGTACAGCACCGATAAGGCCTACACCGAGGTGGGGGCCACCAAGTTCGCCGACGCCGCCATGGTGGTCGTGGTCAAGAAGACCGTCCCCGCCAACGGCTCGGTCACGTTCCGGGTGTCCTACTCGCTGTCCACCGACGCCTACATCGCGGCGGTCGCCGACGTGGACCTGACCGAGGGCCCGCTCGACACCATGGTCGTCGGCACCGGCTTCACGTTCGACCTGACCTCGACGGGCATCGCCACGCCGACCTACGCGGTCACCGCCGGCACCCTGCCCGACGGCCTGACCCTGGACCCGGCCACCGGCAACATCTCGGGCACGCCCACCACCGCGGGTCCCTACGACTTCTCGGTCACGGCGTCGGGCACCGAAGGCTCGGCCACCAAGCAGTACACCGGCACCGTCGACGCAGCGCCGGGCGTCCCGCCGACGTGGACCGACAACACGATCGGCCAGCTCGTCACCGGCCGGCCGCTCACCGACGGTGTCGCTGCAAGCGGCGACGGCCCCATCACCTACCTGATCCTCGGTGCCCTCGGGTCGCTCCCGGAGGGGCTCACCATCGACCCGGAAACCGGCGCCATCACCGGCACCCCGACCACCCCCGGCCCCTACGACTTCACCATCGCG
>CAJANQ010000424.1 GCA_903941145.1 uncultured Actinomycetes bacterium | reverse complement strand
CGTCAGCAGCACGTCGTGGACCACCGAGATGATGGCTGCGAGCGCCATCTTCGGCTCGAGGCGCCACGCGATGTAGCCGGCAATGAGGACCAGGAAGATGATGAGCGACAGACGGGCCTGCCGGGTGATGTCCTTGCCCCACGACGGCCCGACGGTGGTCACCTTGACGTCGCCGTCCGGGAGCTTGGCCGCCTCCGCGAGTGCGGCCGCCGCCTTGGTGCCCTCGGCCACGCTGTCCACACGTCCGGAGATGCGCAGCACCCGGAGCCCGTCGGCGGTCGTGGCCTCCTGGAACTTCTCGGCGGCCTCCGGGCCGTAGCTCTTCAGGGCGGCCGCCGCCTGCTCCTGCGTGAGCGACTTGGACGGGACCTCCCAGACGGTGCCGCCCTCGAAGTCGATCGAGAGGTTGAGGCCGCGGGTCAGCAACGACGCGACCGACACCACCATGAGCAGGGCCGAGATGCCCAGCATCAGCTTCCAGTAGCGGGGGAAGTTGAAGTCGTTCCGCCCGCGGTAGAGGTCGTAGCCGACGCCCATCAGTCGTCCCTCTCGTTCGAGCCGGTCGTGGCGGATGCCGCAACGGCCTTGCCACCGTGCGCAGCGTCGCTCGCAGCGGCTGTCAGGTCGTCGGTCGGGATGCCGAACCGCCCTGGGTGCAGCCCCTGCTTCGAGCGGGCCAGCAGCACCACCGCCGGCCGCAGGAAGAAGTACGCGGCCACCAGGTCGAGCAGCGTGGCCACGCCCAGGTAGAAGGCGAAGCCGCGCACCGGGCCGATCGACAGCCAGTAGAGGACCACCGCACCGATGAGCGACGACATGTCGGCCTTGATGATCGTGGAGTACGCCGCCGAGAACGACTTCTCCACCGAGGACCGGAGGCTGGCGCCGTTGCGCACGTCCTCCTTGATCGACTCGAAGAACACCACGGAGCTGTCCAACGAGATACCGATGGAGACCACGATGCCCACCACCCCGGCGAGCGTGACCGTGGCGCTCAGGTTGGACATGATCACCCAGAGCAACGAGGCCGAGATGGTCAGCGCCCCGACGGTGGCCAGACCCAGGATCCGGTAGTAGAGCACCAGGTACGCGGCGACGAGCAGCAGGCCGATGAGTCCGGCGATGATGCCGGCCTTGAGGGCCCCCTTGCCCAGCGTGGCTGACACGGTCTCGGCCTGCTGCGGCTGCAGCTCGATCGGCAGTGAGCCGAACCGGAGGGCCACGGCCAGCGACTTGGCCTCGGCCTCGGTGAAGTCGCCGGAGATCTGGATGCGGTCACGCTCGAAGGTCGGTTCGTTGATGGACGGCGCCGAGAGCACCTCGGAGTCGAGGACGATGGCCAGCTGACCCTTGTTGGGAGCCACGGCCGGGCAGGTCGGGTCGCCGTTGTAGCACTGCGCCGCGACCTTGTTGAAGAGGTCGATGCCCTTGGCGCCCTTGCGGAACACCGGGTTCACGGTCCACTGGCCGGACTGGTCCAGACCCGCCTGCGCGGTCTCCACGGCCGTACCCGTGAGCTGCGTCGGGCCCAGCTTGAAGACCGTGCCGTCGCGGCCCACGAGTGTGACCTCGGCGTCGGCCTTGTCGTCGCCCGACTTGGTGGTCTGCGTCGAGAGCTGCTGCTCGAGCTGGTACAGCTCGGCGAACTTCGGGTTGTAGACGTCCACCCCGTACTGGTTGAGCGGAACCGGCTTCACAGTGGTCGTGGTCGTGGCCGGGGCCGTCGTGGTGGTGGTGCCGTCCTTCTGGGTGAACGACTTCCTGCCACCGTTGCCGGCGGTGGGGTCGGCGGTCGTGCCCGGGGCGGCCGTGGTCGCAGGCGCCGCCGCAGTGGTCGACGGGGTCGAGCTGATCTCCGCCGGCGTCGGGGGCGGGGGTGCGGTGGTGGGCTGCTTGGCCTGCTCGTCCTGCGCCACCTGCACGGCGAAGACGCCGTCGGGCAGGTTCAGCTCCTTGCGGAGCTTCTCGAGCTGCTGCTTGGCCTTGGTCCTCTTGGCGCCGGTCGGGACCTGGCCGACCGTCTGGAGCACCGGCCGGAACCGGAGCTCGGCGGTCTTGCCGACCACGTCGAGCACCTGCTGCTGGTCCTTGGCACCCGGCAGCTGCACCGTGATGGTGTTGCCCTGCCGGGAGACCTCCGGCTCGGCGACGCCGAGCGCGTCGACCCGCTTGCGGATGATGGCGATGGCCTCGTCGAGCTGCTCGGGCTTGACGTCGTCGACGACCTTGCCGTTGCGGACGGGCTGGAGGTTCACCGAGATGCCGCCCTGCAGGTCCAGGCCCAGCTGGGGGCTGCGGCCGGACAGGACGGTGGCAATGAGCAGCCCATAGGCCACGACCATCGTCAGGATGAGCTGTCGGAGAGGGTGCTGTCGCATCTCGTTCCTTGTCGCGCCAGGGTGGCGTCAGGCCGAGTCAGGGTACCGGGGACGCGGCACGAGTTGGTGCCGCTGGACCGACCTGCCCGGAACCTGACGGCTGGGTTACTCGTCGTCGGCGGGAGCGCCGTCGGCCGGGGCGCCGTCAGCCGGGGCGCCGTCAGCCGGGGTGTCGCCGCTGCCGCGGGCCACACGGGCGCCCTTGGCG
>CAJANQ010000423.1 GCA_903941145.1 uncultured Actinomycetes bacterium | reverse complement strand
TGGCACCAGTGGCAGGACGAGTAGCCGACCGACAGCAGGACCGGCCGGTCGGTGCTGCGGGCGAGCTCGAAGGCCTCGTCGCCCCAGGGGAACCAGTCGACCGGGTTCTCGGCGTGCTGGCGCAGGTAGGGGCTGGTCTCGGCGGCGAGTCGGTTGGTCACCGGCTCATCCTGCCCGGTCAGGCGTCGCTGCGCTCGAACTTGAGGAGTGCGACGAGCGTGAGCGCGAGCGTGGGGACGAGCATGACGACGGCGCCCCGGACCTCGCCGGTGGACATCCACTTCTGACCGTTGAGCAGCGGCATGAACTCGTCGAGGTTCTCGACCGAGTTCCCGACCAGGGAGAGCAGGAGCTGCTCGACCAGGATGAACCAGATCAGTACACCGGTGACGCCAGCGGCCAAGTTGCGGGTGAGCACGGTGACCGCCGCCACCAGCAGGCCCCACATGATGGTGAAGCCCACACCGCGCAGCAGGACCGACGGCAGCGCGCCGGCGTCCGTCACGTGGCCGGAGGCGAGGCCGATGGCCGAGATGGCCAGGACGCTGACCACTGCGCCGGCCGCAGCGACCACGGCCGGCACTGCGAGCTTGGCGGCGAACACCTGCCGTCGGTGGGGGAAGAGCGAGAGCGTGAGCCGCATCGTCCCGTCTCGGTACTCGTGGCCGAACGCCTGCGCGAACGGGATGGTGATGAACAGCGCGCTGATGAACGTGTACGACGAAGGGACGTAGTCGGAGAGGGTGTTCGACCAGCCGTCGGACGCGGTGGCGTTCCCGAGCACGGCGGCCAGGACCGAGATGGTGACGCCGATCAGCGGGAAGACCCAGGTCGACTTCAGCGACGCCGCCCGGACCCGTTCGAACGCGAGTGCCCGCTTCACCTGTCGCCCCCGACCTTGTACTGCTGGTCGCTGTCGGTCAGCTCCAGGAAGGCGTCCTCGAGCGAGGCCACCCGGGCGGTGAGCTCGAGCAGCGCGACGCCGAGCGCGTGGGCCGCTCGGCCGACCTCCTCGGTGGTCGCCCCGGTCACCGCGATGCCGCCGGCCCCCTCGGGCTGGACCGCGAACCCTTTGCCCGACAGCTCCCCGGACAGACGGTCGCGGTCGGCGACCTCGGTACGGACCAGCACGTCGTTGCGCCGGCTCTTGGCGACGATGTCGGCCATCGAGGCGTCGGCGACGAGCCGGCCCTTGGCGATGACCACGACGTGGTCGGCCATGAGCTCCATCTCCGACAGGAGGTGGCTGGACACGAACACCGAGTTGCCCTGTGCCGCGTAGTCCTTGAGGAAGTCGCGGAGCCAGTGGATCGACTGTGGGTCCAGACCGTTGGCCGGCTCGTCGAGCATGAGCGTCCTGGGGGCGGCAAGGAGCGCCCCGGCCAGCCCGAGCCGCTGGCCCATGCCGAGCGAGAACCCGCCGGGCGCCTTGTCGGCGACGCTGGACAGCCCCATCATCTGGATGACCTCGTCCACCGGCGCCGACGGCAGGTCCGCCTCCTGGGCGAGCATGCGCAGGTGGTTGCGCGCCGTGCGCTTCGGGTGGAAGTACTTGGCGTCGAGGTGGGCCCCGACGACACGGCTGACCGAGTCGAGCTGCTCGATGCGCTGGCCGTCGTAGAGGGTCGTGCCCTCGCCGTGGTCCAGGCCGAGCATGAGCCGCATGCTCGTGGACTTCCCGGACCCGTTGGGACCCAGGAATCCCGTCACCTTCCCGTCGTGGATGGTGAACGACAGGTCGTCGACCGCGAGGGTGGACCCGTACCTCTTGGTGAGGCTGGTGACTTCGATCATGGGCTGCTGCTGCTCGTGCGGTTCAGCGGGTCAGCTGCACTTGAACAGCTTGGTCAGGCTCCCGTAGGCCGACTGGACCTTGGTCTGGACGTCGGCGCCGCCGGGCACCTCGGAGAGCGGCTTCGCCGGGTCGACGTCCTTCAGCTGCTCGCTGGCGGAGTCGAGGGCACCGGTAACCGGGGCCAGGACCGACTTGGTGAAGCCGGTCTTGGTGTCGGTGGCGTCGGTGAGCTTCTGCTCGATGTCGGCGAGACGGGTCTGGGCAGAGCCGACGGTCGCGTTGGGGTCGGTGAGCTCGCCGACCTCGGCCTTCACGGAGTTCAGCGCGGTGCAGGCCTTCTCCTTGCCGTTCTTGTCGAAGTTGACGTTGACGCCGTTCTCGCCGCAGGCGGTGAGGCCGAGGGTGGCGGCGAGCAGGACGGTGACGGTGGCGATGGTGCGACGCACGGGATCTCCCAGGTGGTGTGTGGCCGCCGGTCCCTCCAGCGCCCTGGGAGACCGTAGTGAGCGGCGTGCCGCAGGAACTGCATCTCGACGCCCGGATCTGGCGAGTTTGGACGGCCGGGCACCTGTTCTCCGACGCATCGTGGCCGCGGGGCTACGGTCCGCGGCATGGAACTGCGTCTGGACGGGAAGGTGGCCCTCGTGACCGGGGCGTCGCGGGGTATCGGCAAGGCCATCGCGGCGGCGTACGCCGCCGCCGGGGCCGACGTGATGCTGTCGTCGAGGAAGGTCGACGCGCTCGAGTCGGCCCGCGACGAGATCGTCGCAGCGGCCGGCGACCGTGCCGGGCAGGTCGCCGTGTGCGCGGCCAACGCCGGCGACCCCGATGCTGCCGCGGCGTGCGTGGCCGCGACGGTCGAGCGGTTCGGCGGCGTGGACGTGCTGGTCAACAACGCAGCGACCAACCCGTACATGGGACGCATGATCGACATCGACCTGCCCCGGCTCGACAAGACCTACGACGTCAACCTGCGCGGCGCGTTCGTCTGGGCCCAGGAGGCCTACCGGCAGTCGATGGCGGAGCGGGGCGGCAACGTCGTCAACATCTCGTCCATCGGCGGGCTCAGCGTCGAGACCTCGATCGGCCACTACAACGTGACCAAGGCGGCGCTGCTGCACCTGACCCGGTCGCTGGCCAAGGAGCTCGCCCCGCAGATCCGGGTGAATGCGATCTGCCCCGGGCTGGTGAAGACCGACATGGCGCGTGCGCTGTGGGAGGGCAACGAGGAGTCGGTGTCCAAGTTCGTGCCGCTGGCCCGTCTGGGCGAACCGTCCGACATCGCGAACGCGGCGCTGTTCCTGGCGTCCGAGGCGTCCTCGTGGATGACCGGGACCATGCTCGTCGTCGACGGCGGCATGCTCCTCTAGTACTCAGCCGCTCGTAGTCAGCCGCGGGTGGTGGGGGCGGTGGACGACGAGATCACCAGGCGGGTGCCGAGCACGTTGTCGTCGGCCTCGACCACCCAGCGTCCGCGCGAGTCCTCCTTGGCCCCCGGCACCCACGACGGGTTGTCGAAGCTGAAGAACAGGTGGCGCAGGCGGCCCGGCCGGCCGTCGAGCCAGTCGGCGACCCGGCCCTCGTGCGTGCCCTCGAGGAGGCGCAGGTGCCCGGCGCCGCCCCAGCTGAGCTCGACCCAGTGGTTGCCGTCGACCGCGGCACCGCTCGACCGTACGGTCCCGCCGAGCACGTCGCGGAACAGCCGGAGCGCCCCCTCGAGGTCGGCAACCGCGTAGACGACACGGCCGAGCGACGCGATGGGGTGGTCGTAGGGCAGCTCGGGGAACCCCTCGGGCTCGGGCGGCGCAGGGATCGGCGCCTCGCCCACCTGGGCGACCTGGACGACGATGCCGTGCGCCTCGGACGGGTGGAGGAACGCCTCGGACCACGCCGGGTCGGAGCGGTCCTCGCCGACGGGCCCGTAGCCCTCGGCCCGCAGCCGGTCGAGCGCGACGTCCAGGTCCGGCACGGTGAAGGTCAGGTGGTGCGGGCCGGCGCCGGACCGGGCCAGGAACCGCTGCAGGAAGTCGTTCGCGCCCACCTGCTCGGGGTGCAGGCCCTCGACCACGAACCCGTTGGCGAACCGCAGCTGCGTCCAGCCGAACCCGGGGTTGATGCCGCGGTCCAGGTAGCGGCCACCGAGCACGTCGGCGAGCAGCGGCCACGGGTCGGTGATCCCCTCGACCGCAATGGCGACGTGGTCGAAGGACACGTCGTCGAGGGGGCCGTCGGGAGCAGGGGAGGTCGGGCCAGACATCGGGATCAGTCTGCCGTGTCCGGACGCCGGTCGTGCGCGTGCCCGGCGCGGTGCCGGCGGACCTTGCCGAGCGAGGTCCGGGGGAGCTCGGCCACCAGTTCGAGCGCCCGGGGTGCCGCGGCGGGCGGCAGGTGGTCGAGCACCAGGGACCGGAGCGACTCCAGGGTGGGTGGCCCGCCGTCCGGCACCACGACCGCCGTGACGGTCTGGCCCCACACGGGGTCGGGCCGGCCGACCACCGCGACCTCGGCCACGGCCGGGTGGGTGGCCAGCACCGCCTCGACCGGGTGCGGCCAGACCTTCTCGCCGCCGGTGATGACCAGGTCGTCGGCGCGGCCGTCGACGTGGAGCTTCCCGGTGCCGGGCTCGACCCAACCCACGTCCCCGGTGCGGTACCAGCCATCGGCCGCAACGGGGTCGGTGCCGTCGCGGTAGCAGCGCAGCAGCGACCGGGTACGGAGCTCGATCTGGCCGGACCCGTCCTCGGCCCGGCCCTCCTCGGCGATCCGGACCGCCGTGCCGTTGAGCGGCAGCCCGTCGTAGACGACGCCGCCGAACGTCTCCGTCATCCCGTAGGTGGCGACCGAGTTGGCGGGCCGGTCGGCGGGGACCGCGGAGCCGCCGAGCAGGATCGTCCGCCAGCGGGCCGTGTCGATGCGGTCCAGGACCGCGGGCACGAGCGACACGTGGGTGGCGCCCCGGGCTGCGGCGTCGTCGACCGAGTCGGCATCGAACCCGGGCTGGACCTCCAGCCCGGAACCGGTCACGAGCGCACGGGTCACGACCGACAGGCCGCCGACGTGGTCGAGCGGGAGGCAGGCCAGCCAGCGGACGTCGGGGTCGGCGCCCAGCGCGGCGGCCGTGGCGAATGCCGCCTGCTCGAGGCCCTGGTGCGTATGCACCGCGCCCTTGGGGGCGCCGGTCGTGCCGGAGGTGGCCACCACCACGGCGTCGCCGTCCTCGACCGGGACGCCGCCCTCGAGCACCACCTCGGTGCCGTCGGGCCCGAGGAGCCGGGTCGCCCGGAGGGCGTCGACCAGGGACCGCCGCCACTCGTCGGGGCCGCGCTGGGGGAGCGGCAGGACTGCGTCGCCCCGGTCCCAGCACCGGCGGACGGCGTCCACGAACTCCGCTCCTCCAGGAAGGTCGACGGCCACCAGCTCACGCACCTGCCCACTCTGTCCCGAAACCTGGCTGTCCGCCCACACCGGAGGTGGGTGGACGGCCAGATGTCGGGGGCGGCGGGAGGGGGAGCGCGGGGGCAGGGCGGCGGAGGCCGGTAGCGTGCCGCCGTGGTCGTTGCGCAGGTACTCGCCGTGCTGCTCGGGGTGTGGGTCGTCGTGTCGGTCCTGCTCTCCGCGGTCCGGACCGTCGTGGTGCCCCGCGGCGAGAGCCTGGCGCTCACGTCGTTCGTGTTCGTCGGGCTTCGGCGGGTCCTCCACCCCATGGTCGACCGGATGGGCACGGTACGACGGGAGCGGTTGCTGGCCCGCTACGCGGCGCTGTCGCTCATGTTCCTGGCCGCGTCGTGGTCGGTCCTGGTCATCGTCGGGTACACGCTCATCTTCTGGGGCGTCTCCGGCCGGACGTGGACCGAGTCGCTCGAGGTGTCCGGCTCCTCGCTCACGACGCTCGGCTTCCTGAAGGTGTCCGGCGCCCCGACGGTGATGCTGTCGGTCAGCGAGGCGCTCATCGGTCTGGGCCTGGTGGGTCTGCTGATCTCGTTCCTGCCGACCATGTACTCCATCTACAACCGGCGCGAGCTGGCCGTCGCCCAGCTGGCGACCCGGGCCGGCACGCCGCCGTCGGTGGCCACCCTGGTCACCCGGCTGCACCGCATCCACGGCCTCGACGAGCTGGACGACATGTGGAGCGACTGGGAGGAGTGGTTCGCCGACCTGGAGGAGACCCACACCTCCTACCCGGCGCTCGTGTACTTCCGTTCGGGGCACGGTCGCTCCTGGCTGACCTCGGCCGGCGCGGTGCTCGACGCTGCCGCGGTCGTGACCGCCGCGGTCGACGTGGAGACCCGCCCGCAGGCCCAGCTGTGCCTGCGCGCCGGGTTCTTGGCCCTGCGGGAGGTGGCCGACCACTTCGGCCAGACCTACGACCCCGACCCGTCCCCGGGCGCCCCGATCTCGGTGACCCGCGCCGAGTTCGACGTCTGCCTGGCCGAGCTGGAAGAGGCCGGCGTCCCGCTCCGTGCCGACCGTGACCAGGCGTGGCGAGACTTTGCCGGGTGGCGCGTGAACTACGACGCCGCGCTGGTGGGCATGTGCTCGGTGATCGAGCCGCCGCCGGCACCGTGGTCCTCCGACCGGGCACCCCGCTGGTCGCCGCCGTTCCTGCGCACGGTCTGGTGGGCCCGGACCTCGGGGTTCCGCGAGTCCCGGGAGATGCGGCGCGCCGAGGC
>CAJANQ010000422.1 GCA_903941145.1 uncultured Actinomycetes bacterium | reverse complement strand
TGTGCACCAGGACGACCGACCGCTGGGCCGGGCCGGTACGGACCGCAGGGACGAGCCAGTCGGTGGCCTGGACCGGGGTCCCCGTGCTCACTGCGGTGCCACGGGTGAGGGCCGGACGTGTCGGGACACCCTCCTGGCCGGCACCCGGCGCACCGGTGAGGGTGTTGGTGCGGGCCACGACCACCGGGGCGTCGGACTGCACGTCGACGGAGTGGTACCCGACGCCGGGGACCCGGGACTCGCCCCCCAGGTCCAGCGTGGTGAACCGCAGCGGCGGGACCTCGACCTCGAACGGGTCGGGCGGGTTGGCGGCGCCGCCGAAGGGCGTCACCTGGACGAGCGCCGTCACCGTGGACCGGCCCGGGTTGTGGAGCACGACCTGCTCTGACGCGTTCGCGCCGGTGAACCCGCCGGCGAACGACCAGCTGGTGCGGGCCTTCGGCACGCCAAGCTGCATCCGCATGCCGCGAGGGCCGTTGGTGCCGTCGTAGACCTGCACGGTCTCGGCCACCAGCCGGCCGGAACGCATCTGCACGGTGGCGGTGAACGCCTCTCGGCGCTGCACCGACTCGCCGAGCGCCACGTAGCGGGTCTGGCCGGCGGGCACGACGATCCCGTTGAGGGCCCGCGGGCTGCGCACCCCGCTGTCGAGACCGATGCGCACGTCGGCGCCGGCGTCCACCGAGAACGGGTTGAAGAGGACCAGCGTCGCGCCCGCACCGCGCACGGTGGCCTGCGACATGAAGTACCAGCGGTCCGAGGTGGCCGTGGCGCAGGCCACCTGGTCGGCGTACGTGCTGGTCTGGAGACGGTGGGCGGCCGACAGCGGGGCGACCGGCGACTCGACCATGACCGACGCGCCAGCACCGAACAGCTCGTCGACGTCGGCGGTGGCCGACGAAGCCGGTCCCACCAGGACCTGCTTGGCGCCGAGCCGGGCCGTCTGGCTGAACCCGTTCAGCGTCACGACCGCGGGCCGGGAGGTGGGGTTGGTGAGGAACACGGTGTGGCGGGCCGGCTGGCTCGCACTCAGTGCACCGGCGGCGCAGAACCAGGTCGACGACAGGTTCCCCTTCGCCCCGGCCGTGGGGACGTCGGGCCGGACCACGTCGTTGGCGACAGGGTCGGGGCGGCCGCCCCAGAACGCCACCAGGGCGACGAGCAGGACCACGACCACTCCGACCAGCAGCAGGCGGCGCCGGTTCATGCGTCACCCCCGGCCACGCCGGAGCCCGTACCGTCGCCGAGCGGCGCCATGTCCTCGGGCTCCTCCACCACGACGACCGGCGACGCAGCCTGGTCGGCGTCCTTGCGGCGGCCGCGGGGCACGAGCCGGCTGCCGCCGAACGTCATGGCGAGTAGGACGACGAGGACCAGGACCTGGCCCAGCTGCAGCAGCCGCGAGAACTGCGGGGTGGACCATGCAAGCGTGGCGGTACCGCCCTTGCCCTTCACCGTGAAACTCTGGCCCCACCCGAACAGGTCGGAGCGCGTGACCTCGGTGCCGTCCACGGTGAGCGACCACGCCGGGTCGCCGCTGACGGCCTGCGCCACCTGCGAGTCGCCCGGCACCTTGCCGCTCACGTTGGTCGACGGCTCGCGGCCCAGCACGGCGGGTGGGGTCGTCGGCGGAAGCGCCAGCTGGCCCTTGAGCGTCGGGACGCCGTTGGCCGGCAGCTCGAGCTTGGTGACGTCGGAGCGCAGCGGCCAGACGCCGGGGTTCTTGAAGAGTGCGACGGCCGGGTTGGTGGGCACCTCGACCAGGTCGAGCTGCTCACGCAGTGCGGAGAGGGCGCCGGCGGGTACCGGGACCTCACGGGGCGCGAACGGCTCGGGCGCCGGGCGGTCGACCACGACCACGTACTTGATGCCCATGGGCGCCAGGAGCTGTCCGAGCCGGTCGGTGCCGCCCTCAAGGGCCGCGTCGACAGCCTGCTGCAGCTGACGCACACCCGGACCGCCGTCCAGGCGGAACCGCTGGGTCACGAGCGGGTCGAGCCCTTCGCTCAGGCCCACGGCCAGGCCGGTCCCGTCGTTGAGCTGCCACCCGGCAACGGGGAGTACGTCGGGGTCACCGATCCACAGCGAGCGGAACGAGTCGCCGGTGTCGACCGTGCGGAGCAGGCGGCCGAAGTCGCCGCGGGGCTGGTACCAGCGGCCGTCGAGCGAGGCGACCGCGACCGGCACCACCGACAGCATGAGCGCCCCGCCGGCGACGATGGCCAGGATCTGGTTGGCGCCGAAGTCGCTGCCCACGACGTCGTCGGTGAACGCGGTGGCGCTCATCGCCACGGCGACCGCCATCGCCAGGGCGGCCGGCACGAGGAACAGCTCGGGGCCGGCCCCGGCCAGGTAGCCGCTGCGGGCCAGGAGCACGACCAGGACCCAGACGACCAGGGCGAGCACCCAGGCCGTCGCCGACCAGGCGAAGCGCCAGCCCCTGCCGGCCAGCAGCCCGAACAGCGCAGCGGCCACGACGCCCCAGCCCCACCAGCCGGTCTGCACCGACCCGACGCTGCCGGTGACGATCTGCGCGGCCGACGGCATGGCCCCCGAGCCCTTCCAGACCCCGGTGAGCGACGCCATGTCCCCGCGCAGGACCCACTGGACGATCCAGGGCAGGTTGAGCGCTGCGGCGGCGGCAGCAGGGAGCAGCACGGAGCGGACCATGCGGGCGGCACCCGCGGCGTCGCCGAGCAGCGCCGGCGCAGCGGCCATGACCAGCAGCGTCACGACCAGGAGCACGGCCCCGAGCGGGCTGAGCGACGCGACCAGTCCCAGCAGGAGCGCCGTGCCGCCCAGCTGGCGGAACGAGAACCGACGGGTCGACGCGTCGCCGAACGGGGCGACGCCGGCGTCCCGGGCCACCCGGCGCAGCAGCCACGGCGCGGCCGCGTACGCCACGAGGGCCTGCAGCCGGCCGGTGCCCATCGCCCCGAGCGCCACCGGGCTGAGCGTGTAGACGACCATCGCCCCGACCCGCGCCGGGAGCGGCCGGTCCTGGCCGACGAGCTTCCAGCTGCCGACGCCGCCGAGCAGCAGGAGCAGCAGCACGAACACGCGCCACGCCGCGCCGGTCGAGCCGAACATCAGGGTGGACAGGACGCCCATGACGGGGACGAAGCCCGGCGGGACCGAGGACTCCCCCACCCCGGCGTCTCGCCAGGCGACCCACCACTGCGAGACGAGCCTGGGGCCCGAGCTCCCCAGGTCGACGAACTCCCGGAGCACCGGCAGCGGGCCGGTGAGCAGGTTGCGGGCACCCAGGAGCGCCAGCACGAGGGCCGCGGCGCCGAGGCCGAGCGCGAGCCGGTTGGGGCCGTCGTCGAGCGAGCGGATGTAGGAGCGGCCGGCCTGGGATGCGGCCAGCAGGCGGTTCTCCTGCTCGGCGCCGCGCACGAGCGTGCGGAGCCGGGAGCTGCCCTGGCGCATGAGCGGCAGGTACGAGGAGTCCGGCACCCGGCGGGACTTCGCCACCCGGCGGCGGTCGCGGAGCAGGGCGGGCAGGCCCAGCAGGTTGCCGCCGTAGGCCGCGGCGATGTCGCTGGCGCGGTCGAAGCGGCCCAGCACGAGCGAGCCCAGCAGGTCCACGAGCGACAGCAGGAACGCCGCGGGGGCTGCCACCAGCAGTCGACGGCCGGAGTAGTTGGTCAGCATCGAACGGGCCTGGTGCTGCAGCAGCGTGCGCTCCGGGTCCTCGACGTCGCGACGATCCTCGAACCGGCCCCGGTGCGCCACGGTGGCCCGGGGGCAGAGCTGCACCGACGCGCCGGCGGTGTGGGCCCGCCAACAGAGGTCGGTGTCCTCGCCGAAGTAGGGCACGGACTCAGAGAAGCCGCCGATCGCGGTGAACAGGTCGGCGCGCACCAGCAGGCAGGCGCCCGAGACGGCGAACACCTCGCGGGCCAGGTCGTGCTGCGACTGGTCGAGCTCGCCCGGCTCGGCGACCTCCGAGGCAAACCCGTACGGGTCGACCATGACCCCGACCGACCTGAGCCGGTCCGGACGATCCCAGTCGACCAGCTTTGGGCCGACGATGCCGGCGTTGGCGCGGAACGCCTCGGCCACCAGCTCGGTCACGGCCGACGGCTCCAGCCGCACGTCGTCGTGGAGGAACAGCAGGAACGGCGCGCCCTCGACGGAGCTGATGACGTCGTTGGCGGCGGTCGAGAACCCCCGGTCCTCCTCCAGCCGCTTCACGAACCCGGACGGCAGGTGCTCGGCAACGACGCCGGACGGGTCCACCGTGCCGCCGTTGTCGATGACCAGGACCGACAGGCTCTCGTAGTCCTGCGCTGCGAGCGAGGCACAGGTCTCGGCGAACCAGTCGCCGGCGTCCTTGGTGACCACGACGGCGACCACGGGCGGAGCGCCGAACCCGATGAGCGGCTCCGACGGGCCCAGGCCCCACTTGGCGTCCTCTGCCTCGTCGTCGGCGCCGCCGGCGTCTGCGTCTGCGCCGGACTCCGGCCCGGCCGGGCGGGACTCGGCGACCTCGTCGGGGACGGCGTCGACCACCGAGAACTCGAGCGCGCCGTCGTCCTCTGCGGACGACACGGGCTCGTCGGTCGGCTCAGGGCCGTCGGGGTCGACGTCGGAAGGGATGACAGTGTCCAGTGCTGGGTTGCCGCAGTCAGCGACCGCCGGTGGGCGAGGTTACCCGAGCGGTCCCGGCACCCCCGGGTCATGCCGGGGCGCGCCCGCAGAGCCCCGACCCGGACCGGACCGACCACTACGATCCCGGCCCATGCGCTCCCTTGCACAACCTGGCATGTCGACGTCGGCCACCGGGCGGGCACGGTGAAGGCGCTCGTCACCGGCGCCCGGGGGTTCGTCGGCACCCATCTGATGGCCCACCTCCAGGCCTCGGGCGACGACGCCGTCGCGACCGACCGCACCATCGACGACCTCGACATCCTGGACGCCCCGGCGCTGCTCCAGCTGTTCCGCAAGGTGCAGCCCGAGGTCGTCTACCACCTGGCCGGAGCGGCCGACGTGGGCGGCTCGTGGGACACCCCCGGCGCCACGTTCCGTGCCAACGCCGAGGGCACGCTCAACGTCCTCTGGGCCGCCCGCGAGACCGGGGTCGAGCGGGTGCTCGCCGTCGGCTCCGCCGACGTCTACGGCAAGGTCACGCCCGAGGACCTGCCGCTCACCGAGGAGTCCCCCCTCCGGCCGGTCAGTCCGTACGCCGCCTCCAAGGTGGCGTCCGACGCCATCGCGTTCCAGGCGTTCCTCGGCCACGGACAGCAGGTCGTGCGCACCCGCCCGTTCAACCACCTGGGCCCCGGCCAGTCCGACCGGTTCGTCGCCCCGGCGCTCGCAGCCAGGGTCGCGGCCAACGAGCGGTCCGGCGAGGGCGTGCTCAAGGCGGGCAACCTGTCCCCGCAGCGCGACTTCACCGACGTCCGCGACGTGGTGCGGGCCTACCGGCTCATGATCGAGAAGGGGACGTCCGGTCAGGTCTACAACGTGTGCAGCGGCAAGGCCGTCGCCATCTCCGACCTGGCGGAGCAGCTCATCTCCATGGCCACCGTCCCCATGCGGCTCGAGGCCGACCCGGACCTGCAGCGCCCGGTCGACATCCCGGTCCTGCGCGGCGACGCCAGCCGGCTGCGGGCCGACACCGGCTGGGAGCCCCAGATCCCCCTCGCCACGACGCTCGCCGACCTGCTCGACGACTGCCGGCGCCGGCTCGACGGCGGCGCGTAGACACCCGTCACCGGCGGCCGGAAGGTGCGCCACCTGACAGCGTGCATGCACTAGAAACGCACCCATGCCCAAGCGCGCACTCATCACCGGAATTACTGGTCAGGACGGCTCGTACCTGGCCGAGCACCTCCTTGGCGAGGGGTACGAGGTCATCGGCATGGTGCGCCGGTCCTCGACCGTCACGTTCGAGCGGATCGCCCACATCCAGGACCGCATCTCGACCGTCCAGGGCGACCTGCTGGACCAGGCCTCGATGATCGACCTGCTCCGCACGTGGAAGCCGCAGGAGGTCTACAACCTGGCGGCGCAGAGCTTCGTGCAGACCAGCTTCGGCCAGCCGGTGCTCACGGGTGACGTGACCGGCCTGGGCGTGACGCGCCTGCTCGACGCCGTCCGCATCGCCGACCCGGGGATCCGCTTCTACCAGGCGTCGTCCTCGGAGATGTTCGGCAAGGTCGTCGAGGTCCCGCAGTCCGAGACCACGCCCTTCTACCCCCGCTCCCCCTACGGCGTCGCCAAGCTCTACGGCCACTGGATCACGGTGAACTACCGCGAGTCGTACGACCTGCACGCGTCGAGCGGCATCCTGTTCAACCACGAGTCGCCCCGCCGCGGCCTGGAGTTCGTGACCCGCAAGATCACCAACACGGTCGCCAAGATCAAGCTGGGCAAGGCCAACGAGCTGCGCCTCGGCAACCTGGAGGCCGAGCGCGACTGGGGCTTCGCCGGCGACTACGTGAAGGCCATGTGGCTGATGCTCCAGCAGGACTCCCCCGACGACTACGTGGTCGCCACCGGCGAGACCCACTCGGTGCGCAAGTTCTGCCAGATCGCATTCGGCCACGTCGGCCTCAACTACGAGGACTACGTGGTGATCGACGAGGCCTTCTACCGCCCGGCAGAGGTGGACCTCCTGATCGGCACCCCGGCCAAGTCCGAGGCCAAGCTGGGCTGGAAGCCCGAGGTCGGTTTCGAGGACCTGGTGACGATGATGGTCGACGCCGACCTGGCCCTCCTCGAGGGTCGCCTCTCCGGCCTCCACTGACCCGGGCCCACTCGCTCCGACCGACCTTGTACGGGTCCGGCCGCCTGGCGGTCGAATTCGTACAAGGTCGGTTCGCGTAGGGTGCCGCGCATGATCTGTGTCCTCGCCGGCGGAGTCGGCGCCGCACGCTTCCTGCGGGGCCTGCTCGAGGTCGTTGACGCGTCCGACGTGACCGTCGTCGTCAACGTGGGCGACGACTGCGTCCTGCACGGCCTCACCGTCTGCCCCGACACGGACACCATCCTCTACACGGTGAGCGGCTCGGTGAACCCCGAGACCGGGTGGGGCCTGGCGGGCGAGACCTGGCGGGCCATGGAGTCCCTCCGGCGCCACGCGGCGGCCAACGACGTGCAGGCCGCCGACCCCGTCACGGGCGAGGCCGCCGGCTGGTTCTCGCTCGGCGACCTGGACCTGGGCACCCACCTGTACCGGTCGTCCCGGCTCGCCGCCGGCGCCACCCTGACGCAGGTCACTGCCGAGCTGGCCCGGTCGTTCGACCTGGGACTCCGGCTGCTCCCGGTCACCGAGGACCCGCTCCGGACCCGGGTCACCACGGCCGACGGCCGCGACCTGGCGTTCCAGGAGTACTTCGTGCGTGAGCAGCACTCGGTCGAGGTGCGCGACGTCCGGTTCGTGGGTGCCGAGTCCGCCACCCCCTCCCCCGGCGTGCTCGAGGCCATCAGCACGGCCGACGCCGTCGTCGTGGCACCCTCCAACCCTGTGGTGTCGATCGGCCCGCTCCTGGCGGTGCTGGAGGTGCGTGACGCGGTCGTCGCCGCCCGGGACCGTGTGGTGGCCGTCAGCCCCATCGTGGGCGGTGCGGCGCTCAAGGGCCCGGCCGACCGCATGCTGCGCGAGCTGGGCCACGAGTCGACCGTCGCCGGGGTGGCCCGCTGGTACGCCCCGCTCGCCTCGGCGCTGGTGGTCGACCAGGTCGACGCTGCGCTGGCCCCCCAGGTCCAGGCCGAGGGGCTCCGCGCCGTGGTGACCGACACGATCATGTCCCGGCCGGGGGTCGGGGCCTCGCTCGCCCGGGCCGCACTCGCCGCCGTGGGCGTGGACGCAAGGGGGACCCGCTGATGGCAGGCATCGAGCTCATTCCCGTCGAGGGCCTCGGCGAGATCGGCCGGGCCGACGACGTGGCCGGGATGATCTGCGCCGCGGTCGAGCTCAGGCACCACGACGTCGTGGTCGTCACCCAGAAGATCGTGTCCAAGGCCGAGGGCGCCATGGCCCAGGTCGACCCCAACGACCCGCTCAGCCACAAGCCGCTCGTCGAGCGCGAGTCCGTGCGCATCCTGCGGCGCCGCGGCGAGCTCATCATCTCGGAGACCAAGCACGGGTTCGTGTGCGCCAACGCCGGCATCGACCTGTCCAACGTCGACCGGGGCCAGGCCGCGCTCCTGCCCGACGACCCCGACCGTTCGGCCCGCCGGATCCGTGACGGCATCCGGGGCAGGTCAGGCGTCGAGGTCGGCGTGATCGTCTCGGACACCTTCGGGCGCCCGTGGCGCCGCGGCGTGACCGACGTGGCCATCGGCTCGGCCGGGCTGCTCGCCGTGCTCGACCTGCGCGGCACCCAGGACGCCTACGGGCGCGAGCTGCAGGTCACCGAGGTGGCGGTCGTCGACGAGATCGCCTCGGCCGCCGAGCTGGTCATGGGCAAGTCGACCGGCGTGCCGGTGGCCGTGGTGCGCGGCGTCGACGAGGCCTGCTTCGGCCCCGGTGCCGACCGCTCGGGCGTGCTGACCGACGTGGTCCGCTCCCCCGCCGACGACCTGTTCCGCTGATCTGTCGGGCCACGACGGGCAGCACTAGGTTCCCGCGCATGACCACGTATCCCATGGACGGACGCACCGTCGTCATCACCGGCGGCAACTCGGGCATCGGACTCGAGACCTGCGTGGGGCTGGCCGCCGCCGGCGCCCGGGTCGTCATGGGCTGCCGCAACACCGCCAAGGCCGAGACGGCCGTCGCGGACGTGCGCCGCCGGTCTGGCAACGACGCCGTGGAGTCGCGGGCTGTGGACCTGGCCGACCTGCGCTCGGTCGAAGCCTTCGCCGACGGGCTCTCCGACCTGGACCACGTCGACGTGCTCATCAACAACGCCGGGCTCATCCTGGACGAGCGCACCGAGACCGCCCAGGGGTTCGAGGGCACGTTCGGCACCAACCACCTGGGCCACTTCCACCTGACCCGCCTCCTGCTCCCTCAGGTCCACGCGGCCCCGGCCTGCCGGGTCGTGGTCGTGGCCTCGGAGGCCCACCTCTGGGCCCCGCAGGGCGTGCAGATCGCCGACGTGAACCGCACCGCGAAGTACTCGGGCTGGGTGGTCTACGGGCAGTCGAAGCTGGCCAACGTCCTCTTTGCCCGGGCGCTGTCCCGTCGGCTCGAGGGTTCAGGCGTCGTCGCCCACTCCCTGCACCCGGGCAGCGTGACCACCAACTTCGGCAAGGAGGGCGACCTGGGGAACGCGTTCTCCCGGCAGCTCATGAAGGTCAGCGAGTACGTGCTGATCTCGCCGGAGAAGGGCGCCCGCACCAGCATCCACGTGGCCTCGTCGCCCGACGCCGCCACGACCTCGGGCGACTACTGGACCCGCAGCCGCCGCCGGAAGGCCGCGCCGTGGGGCCGTGACGACGTGGCCGCCGAGGCGCTCTGGACCGCGTCCGAGCGCATGGTCGCCGCCGTCAGCTGACCCTCCACGACTCCCTCTTCTCCGAACTCGTGACGATCTGGTCCCTCCAGGGACCAAAGTGTCACGAGTTCGG
>CAJANQ010000421.1 GCA_903941145.1 uncultured Actinomycetes bacterium | reverse complement strand
CACCCGTCGTGAACTGGCGCGGGGTCTTGGTGCGCAGGCCGCGGTCGACCCGGCCACGGACCAGGTCTGGGACGCACTCGCCGACCTGCACGGCACGACGCCGTTCATGGTCGGGCCGACGCCGGCGACGGCCGCGTTCATCGAGGCGTCGGGCTCGGCCAAGGTCCTGACCGACATCATCGACCGTGGCCGCGTCGGCGGTCGGCTCTCGGTGGTGGCGCTGCACTACGCGCCGGTACCCACCAGCTTCCTGATGATGCTGATGAAGGAGTTCACCGTGCGGGGATCGATGGAGTACCCGGAGCGGTTCGCGGACGCCGTCGACCTGCTGGCCCGGCGCGACCTGTCGGCGCTCGTCACCGACCGGTTCGCACTCGAGCAGTTCGACGACGCACTCGCCCTGCTCGAGGGGTCCAAGGAGTGCGGCAAGGTCATGGTCGCCGTCGACGGGTCGCTGGCATGACGCACCTCACCCACCTGCAGAGGCTCGAGGCCGAGTCCATCCAGATCATGCGCGAGGCCGTCTCGGAGTCCGAGCGGCCCGTGATGCTCTACTCCGTCGGCAAGGACAGCTCCGTCATGCTGCACCTGGCAAAGAAGGCGTTCTACCCGTCGGTGCCGCCGTTCCCGCTGCTCCACGTCGACACCACGTGGAAGTTCCAGGCCATGTACGCGTTCCGGGACCAGATGGCCAAGGAGGTCGGGATGGACCTGCTGGTCCACCAGAACCCGGAGTGCGTCGAGCGGGGCATCAACCCGTTCGACCACGGGTCCTCGACCCACACCGACATGTGGAAGACCGAGGGGCTCAAGCAGGCCCTCGACCAGTACGGGTTCGACCTGGCGTTCGGCGGCGCCCGGCGCGACGAGGAGAAGTCGCGGGCCAAGGAGCGCGTCTTCTCGATCCGTTCCGCCCAGCACCGGTGGGACCCCAAGGCCCAGCGCCCCGAGCTCTGGAGCCTCTACAACGCGCAGACCCGGCCGGGGGAGAGCGTGCGGGTGTTCCCGCTCAGCAACTGGACCGAGCTCGACATCTGGCAGTACATCCACCTGGAGCAGATCCCGATCGTCCCGCTCTACCTGTCCGCACCCCGGCCCACTGTCGTGCGGGACGGCGTCGTGCTGATGGTCGACGACGACCGCATGCCGGTCGAGCCCGGCGAGGTCGTCGAGCGCAGCGTCCGGTTCCGGACCCTGGGCTGCTACCCGCTCACCGGAGCGGTGGAGTCCACTGCGGCGACACTGACCGAGGTCATCCAGGAGATGCTCCTCACCACCAGCTCCGAGCGGCAGGGCCGTGCCATCGACCACGACTCGTCGGGCTCCATGGAGCGCAAGAAGCAGGAGGGGTACTTCTGATGTCGTACGCAGCAGAGGACCTGGTCGCGAGCGACATCGACGCCTACCTGGCCCAGCACGAGCACAAGTCGATGCTCCGGTTCATCACCTGCGGCAGCGTGGACGACGGCAAGTCCACCCTCATCGGCCGGCTGCTCTACGACTCGAAGATGGTGTTCGAGGACCACATGGCGGCGCTCGAGTCCGACTCCAAGACGGTCGGCACTCAGGGCGGCGAGCTCGACTTCGCGCTCCTGGTCGACGGCCTCGCTGCGGAGCGCGAGCAGGGCATCACGATCGACGTGGCGTACCGGTTCTTCTCGACCGAGCACCGCAAGTTCATCGTGGCCGACACCCCTGGCCACGAGCAGTACACGCGGAACATGGTGACCGGCGCCTCGACGGCCCAGGTGGCCGTGATCCTGGTGGACGCCCGGACCGGCGTGCTGACCCAGACCCGTCGCCACAGCTACCTTGTGTCGCTGCTCGGGATCCGCAAGATCGTGCTGGCCGTCAACAAGCTCGACCTCGTCGACTACTCCCAGGAGGTGTTCGACTCGATAGTTGCCGACTACCGGGCGTTCGCCGAGGAGATCGGCCTCGACGACGTGGTGAGCATCCCGCTCTCGGCGCTGCGCGGCGACAACGTCACCGGGCCGTCGCCCGAGACGCCGTGGTACGACGGGCCGTCGCTCATCGGGTACCTCGAGCAGGTCGAGCTCGACGACGACCTCCAGTCCGCGCCGTTCCGCATGCCGGTCCAGTGGGTGAACCGGCCCGACCTGGACTTCCGCGGGTTCTCCGGGCAGGTCGTGGGCGGCACCGTGCGTCCGGGCGACCGGGTGCGCGCAGTGCCGTCCGGCCAGGAGTCCCACGTGGCGCGGATCGTCACCGCCGACGGCGACCTGGACCAGGCCGTCGCCGGGCAGTCGGTGACCATCTGCCTGGCCGACGAGATCGACGTGTCCCGCGGCGACGTGCTGGCCACCGCCATGGACCCGCCGGGCGTGGCCGACCAGTTCGAGTGCCACCTGGTGTGGATGGCCACAGAGGAGCTCCTCCCGGGGCGGCCCTACCTGCTGAAGCTCGGGACCCGGACCGTCACAGCGACGGTCGCCCAGCCCAAGTACTCGGTCAACGTGAACACGCTCGAGCACACGGCGGCCAGGACGCTGCAGCTCAACGAGATCGGGGTCTGCAACCTCAACCTGGACCGGCCGGTACCGTTCGACCCGTACTCGGACAACCGGGACATGGGCGGGTTCATCCTGATCGACAAGTTCACCAAGGCCACCGTCGCCGCCGGCCTGCTGCACTTCGCGCTGCGTCGGGCCGACAACGTCCACTGGCAGGCCGTCGAGGTCGACAAGGACGCCCGCGCCGCCCAGGCCGGCCACCGGCCCGCACTCGTGTGGTTCACCGGCCTGTCGGGCTCCGGGAAGTCGACCGTGGCCAACCTGGTCGAGCAGCGGCTGCACACGCTCGGCTACCGGACCTACCTGCTCGACGGCGACAACGTCCGCCACGGTCTCAACAAGGACCTGGGTTTCACTGACGCCGACCGCGTCGAGAACGTGCGCCGCGTCGCCGAGGTGGGCCGGCTCATGGTGGACGCCGGAATGATCGTGCTGGCCTCGTTCATCTCGCCGTTCCGGGCCGAGCGGCGCATGGCCCGCGACCTGCTGGACGCCGGCGAGCTCGTCGCGGTGTTCGTCGCCTCCGGCCTGGAGGTCGCCGAGTCCCGCGACCGCAAGGGGCTGTACGCCAAGGCCCGCCGTGGTGAGCTGGTGAACTTCACTGGCATCGACTCGCCCTACGAGGTGCCCGAGTCCCCCGAGATCCACCTGGACACCAGCGGCCCGGCCACCGCAGCGCAGGCGGCCGAGCAGGTGGTCGACCACCTCCGTCGGACAGGGATCATCCCTGCATGACCCCGTCGTTCCGTCGTGACCTGAACGTCGGCACGACCTGGTCGCTCCCGGAGTGGAGCGCCGGTCCGCAGGGCGACGAACAGGCGGTGCTGGAGGCGGCCATGGCGGCCGGGTTCCAGGGGGTGCAGGGGGCCAACCCGCGCCGGTGCCGCGACCTGGGCCTGGTGCCCACCACCTTCGCCATCCAGCCCGAGCCGGGCGGCCTGGCGGAGCAGGCCCGCCGCTGGGCCGACCTGGGGTTCGCGTGCTGCACGGTCCTGCTCGGCACCGGCCTCGAGGACGACGCCGCGGCGGACCGCCTGGTGGACGAGGTGCTCGACGCCAGCACGACCTCTGGGGTCCCGATCTACGTCGAGACGCACCGCGGCACCGTCACGCAGGACATCTGGCGGACGCTCCGGCTGGTGGAGCGGCACCCTGACCTGCGGTTCAACGCCGACCTGTCGCACTGGTACACCGGCCACGAGCTCGGCATGGCGGACATGGGTGCCCTCGTGGAGCGGCTCTCCCCGGTCCTCGACCGGGTGCGGTACTTCCACGGCCGGATCGGTACCTCGGGCTGCATGCAGGTGGACGTCGGCGACGGCGACCCGGTCGAGCACCCGTCGGTGGCGCACTTCCAGCTGCTGTGGACCCGGGCGATGTCGGCTTTCCTGGCCGGCGCGGCGGACGACCTGGTGCCGCCGGTGGACCTCCAGCTGGGGTTCGCCCCCGAGCTGCTGCCGGCCGAGGTCGGCTACGCCCGGCTCGTGCCAGGACCTGACGGTTCGATGGTCGAGGAGTGCGACCGCTGGGCCCAGGCGCTGGT
>CAJANQ010000420.1 GCA_903941145.1 uncultured Actinomycetes bacterium | reverse complement strand
GCTCGGACCCCGGTGGCGACTTCGAGCACGCCATCGACCTGGTGCAGCTGGTCCGCTCGCACCCCACGCCGATGAGCGTGGCCGTCGCCGCCCACCCGGAGGGCCACCCGCGCTCGCCGGACCTGGCCACCGACCGCAAGTTCCTGGCCACCAAGCTCCAGGCCGCCGACCTGGGCATCACCCAGTTCTTCTTCGACGCCGACGACTACTTCCGGATGGTCGACGACCTGGCCGCCCTCGGGTGCGACACCCCGGTGCTGCCGGGCGTCATGCCGCTGGCCAACCCGACCTCCATCAAGCGGTTCGCCGACATGGCCGGAGCCCGCTTTCCCGAGGAGCTCGCGGCCCGTGTGGAGGCGGCGGAGGGCGATGACCGCCACCGCATCGTGGTGGATGCTGTGTCCCGTCTCAGCCAGCAGCTGTTGGATGGGGGCGCCCCCGGCCTGCACCTCTACTGTCTGAACCGTTCGGCCGTCGTCCTCGACGTGGTCGAGCAGCTGGGCAGCTGGCGGTAGGAAGCGTTCCGCAGGGGTACTACCGGATAGGTAGTTCACCCCGAGTGGGTAGATCGACTTCCTTGTTCACGCTCCGTCGCCCTTGCACACTGCATGGGCGGTGTTCAGGGACTCCCTGACGCCGGTCACGCAAGGCGAACGGCCGACTGGCCGACTGGGGGAGTGGATCGTGCTCAAGCGATCTCGTCGACAGGACAACGGGACGACGGCAGGTCTGTCGCCCGCGTCCTCGGGTGCACTCGAGGCCCAGCTCCAGGAGTGGATGAGCGAGGCCCGCCGCAAGCTCGGCGAAATCCTGCTCTCCGAAGGCGTCATCACCCCCGACCACCTGATTGATGCCCTCCAGGTGCAGCAGGCCCAGGACCGCCGTCTGGGTGAGATCCTGATCGAGAAGGGCCTCATCGACGACCTGCAGCTCGCCGCTGCCCTGTCGGAGCAGTTCGACCTGGAGCTCGCCGACCTCCGCATCGAGGAGCCCCAGAAGGCCGCGATCGACCGTGTGGGCGAGCAGCTCGCTCGCAAGCACAAGGTCGTCCCGCTCCGCCTCGAGGAGGGCGACCGCGTGGTGCTCGTCACCGGCGAGCCCATGAAGGAAGAGGCGATCCGCGAGCTGGTCGACCACTGCCAGCGGATCCGCCTGCTGATCGGTTCGCCGTCCGAGATCGCCAACATGCTCGACCGTGCCTACGACGCACTCGCGGCGGCCGATGAGCACATCGCGGCCTTCGAGCTCACCAACGACGACTTCGAGGCTGTCGAGGCTGTCAGCCTCGAGGTCGACGAGAACGCCCCGATCGTCCAGGTCGTGAACCGACTCCTGATCCAGGGCGTCCGCGCTCGGGCCTCGGACATCCACATCGAGCCGCAGGACAAGCGGGTGCTGGTGCGGTTCCGCATCGACGGCGCCCTCACCCAGGCCATCGAGCTGCCCCGCCGCATGGGCCCGCCCATCTCGTCCCGCATGAAGGTCATGTCCGACCTGAACATCGTGGAGCGCCGCCGGCCCCAGGACGGCCAATTCTCCGTGACGGTGGACGGAAGGTCGATTGACGTCAGAATCTCGGTCGTCAGCACGGTGCATGGCGAAAAGATCGTGCTGCGGCTCCTCGACAAATCCCGGTCGCTCATCACCCTTGACAAGCTCGGCATGCCGCCGGTCGTCGTGGGCCCGTACCTGGATATCGTGACGGCCCCGCTCGGCATGCTGCTGTGCACCGGCCCGACCGGCTCCGGCAAGACAACTACGCTGTACGCCACGCTCAGCCAGGTCCAGGACGCCACCAAGAACGTGGTCACCATCGAGGACCCCGTCGAGTATCAGTTCCACGGCATCAACCAGATGCCCATCTCCGAGGCTGCCGGCATGTCGTTCGCCGACGGTCTCCGCGGCATCCTCCGACAGGACCCCGACGTCATCCTGGTGGGCGAGATCCGCGACGTG
>CAJANQ010000419.1 GCA_903941145.1 uncultured Actinomycetes bacterium | reverse complement strand
GTTCCTCCCCAAGCTCGTCGTCCGCTACACCACCGACGCCGCAGGTATCGACGAGCTCCTGCCCCCTGGGTTCGCCCGTTGGGGCGAGCCGACCGTGCAGGTCGGCGTGTACTGCGTGCCCGTCCACGGCGAGCCGGAGCACGGCATCAGCATCAAGGTGCCCGCCACGTTCGACGGCACCGACGGCTGGTACACGCTGGGGATCGGCATCGACCAGGAGTCGGCGATCTTCGTGAGCCAGGAGACCAACGGCCAGCCCAAGTTCCCGTGCCAGGTCAGCTACTTCCGGATCGGCGACACGGTCGAGGCCCGGGCCACCCACCAGGGGTTCACGTTCTTCGAGTACCGCGGCACCGCCGGCGACGAGGTCGCCGCAGCCGACGCCGCCGAGTCGAGCGACACCGAATGGTGGACCAAGTACTCGCGCCAGGTCGGCGGCGGCCAGGGGTTCGACCTGCCGCCACGGGTGGTTGCCGTGCGTACCGCGGGCGTGCCGCTCACGTCGGTCCCGCTCACCGGCGAGCTCGTGCTGCGCGACAGCCCGTGGGACCCGGTGGCGCGCTACCTGCCGGTGCGCGGAGAGGTCTCGGCCGAGATGGTGAGCGTGCGCCACACTGCCCGCGAGATCACCGTGGCCGGCCCGGTCGACGCCGACGCCTTCTGGCCCCACGCCGACACCATCGGCGGGTCCCGCTGGCCCGGCGAGCGCGGCGCCCCCAAGTCCTGACCCTCCGATTCCTCGCCAGAGAACTAGGAACCTCATGAACGACAACATCCCCCTGCACGAGTTCCTCGAGCTCGAGTACCTCGGCGGCAACGACGGCTCCGGCGTCGGTGAGGTCCGCATGCCGGTGAAGCCCAACGCCTTCGGGTTCACGCAGAACCTCCACGGCGGCGCCATCGCCACGCTGGTCGATCTGACCTGCGCGCTCGCTGCGGTCCGCAGCACGACCTTCGACCCGACGGTCGAGTCGCTCGTGACCGCCGACATGCACGTCCGCTACGTCGGTCGGCCCCGCACCGACCACGTCGTGGCCCGCGCCGAGGTTGTCCGCTCGGGAAGCCAGCTGATCGTCGTCGACTGCAAGGTCAGCGACGAGAACGGCCACGTCGTGGCGTCGGCGGACTTCGCGATGATGAAGGTGCCGCTGCGACGGCCGCTCACGGAGGTGGCCGAATGACCGTGGTCGGGGAGTCCCTGCTGCTCGTCGACGGCGAGCTGCGCCCTGCCTCGGACGGCGGCACGTTCGACAACCTCAACCCCGCCACCGGCCAGGTGGCCGGTACCGCGCCCGACGCCACGGCGGCCGACGCCGACCAGGCCCTCGCCGCCGCCCGTCAGGCGTTCGACGAGTCGGACTGGGCCCACGACGTGGCGTTCCGCGTCCGGGTGCTCCGACAGCTCGACGACGCGCTTCGCGCCAACGAGGACCTGCTCAACGAGCTCACGATGACCGAGGTCGGCGCCCCCCGGCAGTCCTGCGCCACCATCCAGGTGCACGAGCCGCTGGAGATCGTCCAGTGGTTCGCCGACCTGGCCGAGCGCTACGAGTGGACCGAGGACCTGGGCGAGCGCGACACCATGGGCGGCCGCTGTCGCCGCTGGGTCACCAAGGAGCCGGTCGGCGTCGTCGCCGCCATCACGCCCTGGAACGTCCCCAACCAGATCAACCTGGCCAAGGTCGTGCCGGCTCTGGCCGCCGGCTGCACCGTGGTGCTCAAGCCGGCGCCGGACACCCCGTGGACCGGACTGGCCCTCGGCCGGCTGATGGCCGAGCACACCGACCTACCCGCCGGCGTCCTCAACGTGCTCACCGCGGCCGACAAGGCCTACGGCGAGCTCCTCACCCGTGACCCCCGGGTCGACATGATCAGCTTCACCGGGTCCACCCCGGTCGGGAAGCGGATCATGGAGGTTGCGGCCGCCAACCTGACCCGCGTGTTCCTGGAGCTCGGCGGCAAGTCGGTGCACCTGGTGCTCGACGACGTGGCCGACATGGGGCTCGCCGCGGCGCACGCTGCGATCGGCACCGGCGTGGTCGCCGGCCAGGGCTGCGCCCTCACCACACGGGTGCTGCTCCCCCGTTCCCGCTACGACGAGGGCCTGGAGGCGATCGCCAATATGGTGGGCATCGTCACGGTCGGCGACCCGTCCGACGAGGCCACGATGATGGGGCCGCTCATCAACCCGGCGCAGGTCGACCGCGTCGAGGGCTACGTCCAGGGAGCGCTGGCCCAGGGCGCCCGGGTGGTCTGCGGCGGCAGCCGGATCGACGGGCCCGGCAACTACTTCCAGCCCACCCTGCTGGCCGACGTCGCCAACCACATGACCGCCGCGCAGGAGGAGATCTTCGGCCCCGTGCTGGTCGCCATCCCCTACGACGGCGACGACGAGGCCGTGGCCATCGCCAACGACTCCGTCTACGGGTTGTCCGGCGCCGTGTTCTCCGACGACCCCGCCCGCGCCCGGGCGGTGGCCGCCCGCATCCGCACCGGGACCATGTCGGTCAACGGCGGCGTCTGGTACGGGCCGGACGTGCCGTTCGGCGGGTTCAAGCAGTCCGGCCTGGGCCGGGAGATGGGCGTGGCCGGGTTCGAGGAGCACCTCGAGTCCAAGGCCTACGCCGAGCCCGTCTGACGGCTGCGGCAACGCCGACGAGGGCCCGGGTCAGTCGAACGTGATGGTCGTCGCGTAGATGTGGGTCGGACCGATCTGGCCAGAGATCCATGGCTCGTCGGGACCGTCCACCGGCGAGCTGTAGTTGTAGACGACGAGCGTGTCGGGGTCGTCCCAGACGATCCCGGGGAACGCGGTGTCGCCGCAGCTCGGCAGGTCGGCCACCCAGTTCACGCAGTTCCGCTCGCGGTCGACCTTCCACAGCGCCAGCCGCTTCGGGGTCACCCAGTAGGCCAGCTGGTAGAGCAGCAGCTGGCGGTCGCGGCGGCCGTTCGCCATGCCCAGGTCGTACCGGCCGTCCCAGCCGACCGACCGCCGGGCCAGGATCCACACCTCGCCGCCGTGGGAGAACACGTAGGGCGAGTCGTACTTCCGCGGGTCGTCGACCGTGGACCAGTTCGTGATGTCGTCGGCCGGCGCGTGAGCTAGGAGCGAGCCGAACACGCCGCGCTCGCCCGCCTCGTTCCGCATGATCGCCCACAGGTCGCCGTCGGCGTCGAACGCGAAGTCGGTCTCCCCGCAGCCGCCCGTGTGCACGACCGGGCGCTCGGGGTTGACCGGCCGCCACCCGTAGCCGTCGTCGGTGGTCATGAGCTCCACACCGATGTGGGCCTCGCCCCGGGTGAAGGCGTCCTCGCCGCCGAAGTAGCGGACCATGTACGGCGTGCCGTCCACGGTCTTGGTGCGCCACACCACGTAGTCGTCGGGGCTCACGACCTGGGGCCGGGTCCAGGAGCCGTCACCCTCGCGGTGCAGGGCGAGGATGCGGCCGGGCTCGAACCGGAACGGGTTGGTGCCGGCCTCGAAGTAGTAGAGGAGAAGTCGGTCGCCGACGACCAAGAACCGGGGCTCGCGGGCGTCGCGGCCCGGACGCAGGTCTGCCTCTGTGGACCAGGTCGTGCCACCGTCAGTGCTGCGGAGGACCACCAGCCGCGTCTGCTGGGAGGCCCAGTGGAACCGTGAGGTCCGCACGGCCAGGTACCGCGCACCGTCGTGGTCGATGACGTCGAGGTTGTTGTTGGCGTTGCCGAGCGGGAGCCGTGACGGCACGCCCGGACCGGGCAGGACCTGCCGGGTCGCACCGATCGTCACTCCGTCCACCGGGAGCTGTTCGGGCAGCGGCGGCGGGGTGGCCCGGGAGATGAACGGACGCAGCGCGGCACGGGCCAGCGCGGCGAGCACCCGCGACACCGGCACCATCAGACGGTCGAAGGCCCGCACGAACATCGGGAGAGTGTCGCACGGGGCCTCGTGCGCACGACAACCACCGGGATGGGTCGTATCGTCGTCGCATGCCACCGACCGACGACCCGTCCAAGGGCACCGAGATGCGGGACCTCGAGGCCGAGACCGCCGCGCTGGGCGAGAACCTGCGCAAGACGGTGGCGCCGCCCGCAGTGCGGACCGGCCCCAAGCCGCAGCTCGTGTCCGACGCCGACTGGGCCAGCGCCTCGCAGAAGTACGAGCTGGAGGACCGGCCGCAGCCGCCCCCCGTTCCCAACGGGTGGTACTCCCTCATCGCCAGCAACGAGCTGGAGCCCGGCGACCTGCGCGCCGTCATCGCAGTCGGCCGAGAGCTGGTCACGTACCGAGACCACGACGGCGCGGCCCATGTCGTGGACGCCCACTGCCCGCACATGGGCGCCCACCTGGGTGGCGGCCAGGTCAAGGGCGACACGATCGAGTGCCCGTACCACGCCTGGCGCTACGGGCCGGACGGCCAGTGCGTCGAGATCCCGTACTCCGACGCCCGCATACCGGCAAAGGCCTGCCTGCGCACCTACCCCGTGCGAGAGGTCGCCGGGATGGTCCTGTTCTGGTTCCACCACGGCAACAAGGACCCGCAGTACGAGGTGCCTGCTCTCCCCGAGCACGACGCCGACGGGTGGACCCCGCCGCACGAGTACCGCATCGAGCTGGTCGCCGCGCTCCAGGAAATGGCCGAGAACAACGTGGACTACGCGCACCTGTGGCACGTCCACGGGCGGGCCGCCGTCCCGGACCGCACGTCCGAGTTCTCGATGGACGGACCGTTCTCGACCGTGGTCGAGCAGCTCCCCGACAACGTCGAGTTCCACCGCAACACCTACGGCCCGGGCGTCGCGGTGCTCAGGATCCCGGGGCTCATGACGATCTTCGCCACCACCACGCCCATCGACCGGCGCCACTGTCGGCTGCTCTGGCACTTCTACTTCGCGGACCACGCCGCGGGGCTGGCCGAGATGATGGTCGCCGGCGTCACCGGCGAGTACGGCCTCATGGCCGACGTCCCCATCTGGCAGGACAAGGTGTACCTGGAGCGGCCGCTGCTCGTGAAGGGCGACGGCAACATCGCCGAGTTCCGCCGCTGGTACTCGCAGTTCTACGAGGACGCCTGACCGCACCCTCGTCCCTGCCGTCCGACGCGACTGACCGTCGCCACGCCGGGGCGCAGCGACGGTCAGGTCGGACGTTCGGTCTGGCGGGACGTCGCCGGGTCAGGCGGCGCAGCCGTCCTCGAGGATGATCGGCGGCAGACCGGCGCTGGCGGTCCCGCACGGGTCCTGGCTCGGCTTGGTCCACTTGCCGTTCTGGGCCACGAGGATGAACTTGGCACCCGTGGCGATCGACCCTGCGGCGTAGCCGCCAGAGCACACGTACGAGGTGACGTTCCCGGCCGGGTCGGCGGAGTCGCCGCCGAGACCGGCGCGGATCGCGGTCGCGGTGCACGGTGCGTCGTTCGGGGCGAACGTCGTCGTGGGGGCCGGCTTGGCGGTGGTGGTCGTCGTGGAGCCGCACACCGTCTTCTTGGCGGCGACCGCCGAGTTCAGCGCCGCCTCAGTCTTGGCGCCCAGCTCGCCGTCGGCCGTGAGGCCGGACGCCTTCTGGAACTCCACGATCGCGGCGTCGGTGGCCGGGCCGACGATGCCGTCGATGTTGCCCTTGTAGCAGCCGACCGCGGCCAGCTGGCTCTGGATCTCCTTGTCGAACCGGATGGTCGCCTCTTCGGCGGCCTTCGACGTGGTCGACGTGGTCGAGGCAGTCGTTGCCTCGGTCGTGGTCGTCGAGGTCGACGAGTCGTTCGAGCTGCACCCGGCAGCACCAAGAACCAGGAAGACGGCGGCCGCAGCAGCGACGGCCTTAAGGGAACGGACGGTCATGACGGACTCCAGAACATCGGACGTACGGGGCGACCATACCCCTGCTCTGACCGGCATTCATTGGACCTCAGGTCCAATCTTTGCCGGTTCAGGACGGCTGTCGGCCTCGGTCTAGTCGTGGTCGCCGCGGTCGCGACGCACGCCGGCGCGCTTGCCCCTGATGGTGGCTG
>CAJANQ010000418.1 GCA_903941145.1 uncultured Actinomycetes bacterium | reverse complement strand
TCCCGGCGCAGCACCGTGCCGAACTCCTCGGCCAGACCTACCGGGTCGACCTGGTCCCGGGCGGACGCGCTCATGCGGGCCACCAGATGGGCGACCCGGTCGATGAGCACCATGTCGGCGTCGACCAGCGCGGTGACGTCGGGCCGGCGCACCTTCACGACGACGTCGCTGCCGTCGTGCAGCGTCGCTGCGTGGACCTGCCCGATCGACGCGGCGGCGAGCGGAGCATGCTCGACCGCGGCAAACAGGTCCGAGGTGGGAGCACCGAGCTGAGAGGTGACCGCGGCCTCGACCTGGTCCCACGGGAACGGCGGGACCTGCGACTGCAGGTGGGCGAGCTCGCGCTGGTACCCGTCGGGCAGCAGGTCGGCCCGGGTGGACAGGAGCTGGCCGATCTTCACGTACGTCGGGCCCAGGTCCTGCAGGGCGCGGCGCAGTTCGAACGCTCCTTCGGGGCGCAGGGGTGGGACGGGGGAGCGCCGGTCCCGCTCGACCGCTCCCACGAGCTGGAGCCCGCGGCGCACGAGCACCCGGCCCACGTCGACCGCCCGCCGCACCGCTCGGAACCCAGAAAGACGGGGCGGTGCGGGCCGGGGCGGCCGGGGGGAGTCGGAGGTGCTCAGCCCTCGGAGCCGCCGCCCGGACGGAACCGGGTCGCGGCCTGGTCCATGCGGGTGCGGAGGTCGCCGGCGGCAGAGCGCAGGTTGTCGGCCAGGCCGGTGAGGGCGTCGCCAGCCTGGCCGGCGGCCACGTCGGCCATGCCGCGGATCTCGGTGATGCGGCCGCCGAACTGGTCGAGCAGCGGGGCGATCTGGTCGCGGACGTCCTTGCCGCCCAGGTTCATCTGGACCTCGAGCTCGTCGAGGCGGGCGCGGAGCGAGTCGACCTTGCCCTCCATGACCTCTTTGGTGAGGTCGTCGACCTTGGTCTCGAGCTCCTTGATGCGGTCCTCGAGCTCAGCGGTGGTGCTCATGTCTGCCTCCTTCGGCCGTTCCGGACCCCAGGCCCCGGGCGGGGTCGGACCAGAACAGGTTCACTGCGTTCAGGGTAGTGCTAACTGCAGCAAGCGCGCCCGGAAAAGTTGCAGCGCAAAGGTGAGGACGCTCAGATCCGCTCGAAATTCCGGCGGAGCTCCCACTCGGTGACGGTGTTGTTGAACGACTTCCACTCGTCGCGGACCTGGTGGAGCAGGTGGAAGTGGACCGTCTCGCCGAGCGTCGCCTTGGCGAACTCGGAGTCGCGGAAGAGCTCGAACGCCTCGACGATGTTCCACGGCACGCGCTCGACGTCGTCGGCGGTGTAGCCGTTGCCCAGGTAGGCGTCGCCGCAGTCCAGGCCCTTGTCGATGCCGTCGAGGCCCGCAGCGATGATCGCGGCAAACGCGATGTACGGGTTGCAGTCGGCGCCCGGGATGCGTGACTCGACGCGCATGCCGGCACCGTGGCCCACGAGCCGCAGGCCGCAGGTGCGGTTGTCGGTCGACCAGACGACGGCGGTCGGTGCCCAGGACCCGGGCTGGTACCGCTTGTAGGAGTTCACGAACGGGGCGAAGCAGATCGAGAGCTCGCGGGAGTGGGCGAGCAGCCCGCCCATCCACGACCGGAAGATCGGCGACATGTCGTGCGGGCCGTCACCGGGGCAGAGCGGGGTGCCGTCGGTCGACCAGATCGACGAGTGGATGTGGCAGCTCGAGCCAGGCTCGTCGATCTTGGGCTTGGCCATGAAGGTGATCGACTTGCCCTGCAGGTG
>CAJANQ010000417.1 GCA_903941145.1 uncultured Actinomycetes bacterium | reverse complement strand
TGGTGGCCGTGCCGATGAACCCGACCAACCCGCAGGCGGCGATAGAGCACGAGCTCCGCCAGATCGGCGCCCGTGCCGCGGTGGTGGGTCCGACGGCGCGTGAGGCCTGCGACTGCATCGAGCGCGACACCGTGCCGTCGCTCGAGTTCGTCATTGGCGCCGGGTTCGAGCCGGACGGCCACGGCGGCCTCCACCTCGACGACCTGCTCGAGTCGGAGCCGACCCCGATCGTCGACCGCGACCCTGGCGACCCCGCGGTCCTGATCTTCACCTCCGGCACCGCCGGCGCGCCGCGTGCTGCGGTGCTCAGCCACGCCAGCCTCTACGCCAACATCCGGCAGGTCCTGGCCTCGGCGGAGGGTCTCCAGGGCCCCGACGACGTGGCGCTCAGCATCCTGCCGATGTTCCACATCTTCGGCCTCAACGTGATGCTCGGCGTGTCGATGGCCGTGGGCGCCGCGGTGGTGCTCGTCGAGCGGTTCGACCCGGTCTCGGCGATCGAGACCGTCGAGCTGCACAAGGTCACGACCATCTCCGGCCCGCCCACGATGTGGGCCGCGTGGGCCGGGCTCCCCGGTGCCGGCCCGGAGGCGTTCGCCACTGTGCGCCGCGCCGTGTCCGGTGCCGCCAAGCTTCCGACCGAGGTCGCCACCGCGATCGAGGCCAAGTACGGCCTGCACCTTGAAGAGGGTTACGGCCTGACCGAGGCGGCCCCGGTGGTCTGCTCCCCGTCGGGCACCGACGCGCCGGCCGGGTCGGTCGGCATCCCGCTCCCGGGCATCGAGCTGCGCATCGTCGACGCCGACGGCTCCGACGTCCTGGTGGGCGACGCCGGCGAGCTCTGGGTGCGCGGCCCCAACGTGTTCTCCGGCTACTGGGAGGACCCCGAGGCCACGGCCCGCGTGATCACTCCAGAGGGCTGGCTCCGCACCGGCGACGTCGCCGTGGTCGACGACTCGGGCTACCTGTTCATCGTGGACCGGGCCAAGGACCTCATCATCGTGTCGGGCTTCAACGTGTACCCGGCCGAGGTGGAAGAGGTGGTCAACCAGCACCCGGCGGTCGAAGCCTGCGCCGTGGTCGGCGTGCCGCACCCGTACACGGGCGAGGCGGTCAAGGCCTACGTGGTGGTGCGCGACGGGTTCTCGGTGGAGGAGGACGACGTCATCGCCTTCTGCGCCGAGCGCCTGGCCCGGTACAAGTGCCCGAACAAGGTCTGGTTCGTCGAGGAGCTGCCCCGCGGCCTCGGCGGCAAGATCCTCCGCCGCATCCTGCGTTAGCCGGGCCGGCTGACCGGTCAGCTTCACGGCCGAACGGCCGACCGGGGAGTGGTCCCCGGTGGGTGCCGTTGCGGCGTGTCGCAGGGTGTTCCTACAGTCGAACACATGTTCGATCTGCTCCCGCTCGCCGAGGCCGCTGACAAGGTGGCCGACCTGGACCCGACGCTCGCGTCGGGCGGGTCGCTCATGTCCAGCGTGCTGGAGCTCGAGACGGTCATCCGTGCCCTCGAAGCCGCTCGTTCGTCGTGGCTCGGGGAGCTGGACCGGCAGGGCACGACCGACGAGGTGACCGGGCACCGGACTGCGGCGTGGTTCGCGTCCGAGTCGAACTGTGCGCGGGGCACGGCGCGGCGGGCGGTGCGGTCGGGCCGGCGGCTGGTGACGCACCTGGACCAGGTCCGGGACGCGTTCGCGCAAGGCGCGGTGTCGGCGGACCATGTGCAGGTGCTCACGGACCTGTGCAGCGGGTCGGCCACCGGGACGGTGGCGGCGTGCCAGTCCGAGCTCGTCGCCCTCGCCCAGGTGCTGCCGTTCGAACGGTGGCGCGCCGAGGTCCGCGGGCTCGTCGACCTTGCCGACGGCGA
>CAJANQ010000416.1 GCA_903941145.1 uncultured Actinomycetes bacterium | reverse complement strand
TACACGACGCTCTTCCGATCTCGGCGCCCTGTACGCGGAACGGCCCGGACCTTGCGGTCCGGGCCGTTCGACGTTCGTTGACCGGACGGGCCAGAACTAGTTCTTCGCCGCCTTGGTCGTGCAGGCGGTCTCGCCACAGACGTTGATGATCGTCGGCTTGGCCGAGAAGAACTTGTCCTTCTGTGCGATCACGCCAGGCTGACGGCGCGGGTCCTCGTGCGGGTCGGCACATGCCGGCGAGTCGGCAGCCGCGCCCTGGCACTGCTGCTGCCACTGGGCCGACATCTCCGGGGTGATGTTGCCGAGCGGCGGGGGCAGCGTGCCGCTATACCACATGAAGAGCGCCGATCCCTCGGTCGGGAACTTCTTGATGGTCGACAGGTTGAAGAACGGCTTGTTCCCCGGGGTGGCCTGCTCGCCGGCGGTCGGCAGGTAGGAGGCGACACCCTTCGGCAGCTGCGGCGCGTACATGGGGATCTTCAGCGCACGGGCGATGTTCATGGCCGTCACGTTGGCCACCTGGTGGTCGCCGAACGCGATGGACATCAGCACCTCGTGCGCCGGGGTGCGGTCGTAGGTGCGGTCGGTCAGGTGCTGGACGTAGCCCGAGGTCTCGCCGCGGTCCCAGAGCATCTGGATCAGGCCGAAGGCGATCTGCTGGTCGAGCGGGTCCGGGTAGGCAGCACGCATGACGGAGAAGTACTGGTCGAAGTCGACGCTGCGGTTCAGCAGGGTGGAGTAGGCCATGCCGCCGACTCCGAGCGCGGCCTGCGTCCAGTCCTGGGCGATCGCCGTCACGGCCCCACCCATGATGGCGCCCTGGCTGTTGCCGTCGTAGAAGGCGCTCGCGGAGTTGAGCAGGTTGGCGCCGGCCTTGGTCTGGAACTCCTTGGTGCTGCCCAGCCCGTTCACGTTCACGAGCAGACGGCCGAGGAACAGCGTGTTGAGCATCCCCTGCTGCAGCCGGTCGGGGATCGACGGGAACTTGCTCAGGTCGTTGAGCGCCTCGCCGGCGTACGCCACGTCACCTGCGGCCAGGCCGGTCGCGTCGGTGCCGCAGTAGACGGCGTTGAGGGCGGCCGCCGTGGCCTGGTTGGCCGTCGACGTCACCTCGGACGAGTCGCCGAGCAGGCCGTGGCCGTAGACGACCGGCCGGGCCTCGCCCTTCAGGACCGCCGAGGTGGGCACGATGCAGGTGAAGTTGGCGGTGTAGGTGCCAACGGCGATCGGGTCGCCGTTCAGCGGGCTGAACACCATGGTGGCGCCAGGGGCCCCGCCGTTGTTGAGGTACAGCGGCACGTCGAACGTGCCGGTCACGACCTTGGCGACGCCGGGCTTGAGGCCGTCGGTCCGGGTGCCGGTCACGGCGAACTTCGGGGACCCGCCGTCAAGGCGGCCGAAGGCGTCGTCACGCATGGCGAGCACGCGGCCGGCCAACGACTTGGCCGAGGCGACGGTGAAGTACCACGACAGGTAGAGGTCGGCGCGGTTCACGCCCGCGGTCGCCATCTCCTGGAACACCGGCTCGTACTGGGTGCGGCGCAGCTCGACGGCCGGGAAGGTCGTGGTCGTGTTGTCGCGCAGCGCGGCAAATGCGGGCGGGGCCGGGATGACCTGTCCGGCGCTGTTCACCATGTTGCGGAGCGCCACGGCGAACCGGTGGGTCTCGATGAGCGACGTGGCCGGACGGATGATCAGCGAGGTGGTCTCGGGACCCTCGGCGCGGAGGTCCACCTCCGCCCAGTGCGGGACGAGCTGGCCCGTGTCGAGGTCGACGACGACCGTGGCCGAGTCCGGGGCGAGCGACGAACCGATGTCGCCCTCCGGCGGGAGCTTGGTCTTGGTCGGGTCCAGACCAGGCACGTGCACGATGATCGGCGTGGACGGGCTGAAGCCGTCGTTGAGGTTCCACTGGGTGGGGTCGAGCGTCTGGCCGGACTTGTTGGCCAGGAGACCGGCGGGGAGCGCCACACGACGGCCCGTGCCCGTGGTGAGGTCCTCGACCGTGTAGGCGTCGCTCGGGAACGGCAGCAGGCACGAGGTGCTGTCCAGCACCTCACAGCCGGGCTCGGACTTGTTCAGGTCGGCCTGGAGGAGGTCGGACTGCTCCGGGCTGAGCGGCGCAGCGTCCGGCGGGTCGCCCTTGGCGGTCGACTCGGCGGCCACGGTCGTGGGACTGCCACTGGCGATGTTGCCGGTGAAGGCGGGCTGCTGGGGCTCCGGGGCCTTGCAGGAGGCCGCCACGAGAAGCACAGCGCACAGCAGGACAGGAAGACGGAATCGGGAGTTCACGGGGGATCCTCAGTCTCGGCTGGTTCGACCAGACATAGCGGATACGACCCTAGTTCGGCGGATTGCGGCCCGCGTAACTCGGGGCGGGGTGGTTCAGCCCTGACGACGGCGGCGCAGCAGGACCACGACGGCGACGAACGCAGCGACCGCCACGGCCACCGCGGCCAGCACGGCCCGGTTGGCAGTGCCCTCCGCCGGGGCGGGCACGACCGGGGTCGGCGGCCGGTCCGACGTCGGCGCAGGGGCCTCCGGGGAGGGGGGCGTGTCCTCGACCGTCACCGCGTCCGTCAGGGGTGCGTCGGCCGCCGGCCCGGGGGCCTCCGGGACGGCCGCGAGCGGCTCGACCACCGGGGCCACCGGCTCGATGAGCGCGTCGACCTGGCTCTCTGCGGCGACCGACGGCCGCGGCCGCTTGGGGTCGTAGCCCATCAGCCGGCCTCTGCAACGCTGGCCGACGAGTCGGTGCGACCCTGCTCGACCGGGGCCATCAGGTCGGGCTCGGCGGACGCCTCGGCAGCGACCTCGACCAGCCGCGGCCCGTCGAGCGAGGCCAGGAGGCCGTCGAAGTCCCCGGCCGCCATGATCGAGCCCTCACGGTGGAGCGCGTGGATGGGCATGGACCCGGCCGAGGCCTCGGCCACGGCCGCACGGAGCTGGACCGGCGGGTCGAGGACCATGCCGGGGTAGCGCGAGCGCAGCTCGCCGTTCCAGTACTTGGCATCACGGGTGCGGCCCATGCGGCTCACCGCGATGCCGGCGACCACGAGCGCGCCCTGGCGGAGCTGGGCGACACGGTCGATGTTGGTGAGGATCTGCTCGACGCCGTCGGCGCTCCACGCCGACGGCTCGGCGACGACCAGCACCCGGTCGGCGGCAAAGAGTCCGTTCACTGCCAGCAGGCCGAGCGACGGCGGGCAGTCCACGACCACCTCGTCGTAGTCGTCGACCACACCCTTGAGGGCGGTGGCCAGACGCACGTTGCCGCCGATCATGTCGGTCGACAGGATCCGCTCGGCGTGCACCAGCTCGGGCGAGGCCGGCACCACGTCGGGCACGACCACGTCCGGGTCGTCGGCCCAGTACTCGTCCCAGCCCGACCGGCGCACGAGCGCCGCGGCGGCACCCGGCTCGTCGCGGAGCAGCGCCGACTCGAGGCCCAGGCCGGCCACGACGTCGAACACGCCGAGCCCGGTCGTGGCGTTGCACTGCGGGTCGAGGTCGACCACGAGCACACGGCGCCCGGCCGCAGCAGCGGCAGAGGCGAGTCCGAGGGCGACGGTGGTCTTGCCCACCCCACCCTTCTGGTTGACGACGGCGGTCACTGGCATGGCGTCACGCTACCCGTGGCTGTCGGGGGGCTGTCCAGCGCCGGGGGCCGCTACGCCTCGGTGAGCCGCCCGTCGACCAGGGTCAGGACCCGGTCGGCGTGGCTCAGCCCGTCCGGGTCGTGCGTGACCAGGACGGTGGCCGCGCCGTGACGGTGCGTCTGCTCGGCCAGCAGCTCCACCATCTCGGCGGACCGCGACCGGTCGAGGCTCGCGGTCGGCTCGTCGGCGAGCAGCAGCGCCGGACGCCCCATGAGCGCACGGGCGACCGCGACACGTTGGCGCTCACCGCCGGAGAGCTGGTCGGGACGGTGGTCCAGCCGGGAACCCAGCCCCACGTCGCGCAGGAGCTGCTCGGCCCGGTCGCGGTGCGGTGCGGCCTTCTGGCCCGCCACCTCGGCGACCAGCAGCAGCTGCTCCAGCGCGGTGAGCGACGGGAACAGCCCGCCGGTCTGGAAGATGAACCCGATCCGGTCGCGGCGCAGCGCGGAGAGCTGGCGGCGACGCAGGCTGCCCAGCTCGGTGCCGGCGATGCGGACCGTGCCGGAGGTGGGCCGCAGGAGTGCACCCGCCACCGCCAGCAGGCTCGACTTGCCGGAGCCGGACGGGCCGATGATGACCACGAGCTCGCCCGAGCCGACGGTCAGGTCGATCCCGTCCAGGGCGACGACCTCGTCGGCACCGTCGCGGTGGCGCAGCACCACCGACGCCATCTCGAGGGCCGCGGGCCGCACTGCACTGGTCCCGGACAGGTTGTCGACCGGCGCGATCTCGGCCACTGCACCGGCGTTCGGCAGCGCGGCGACGACCGGCGCCACCCCGCCCTCGACCGGGCGGCCGCTCGGGCGACGGCGGGGGCTCACCGGGACGACCCCAGCGCCACGAGCGGGTCCACCGACGTAATGCGTCGCACTGCGACGAGCGAACCGAGCAGGCCGGCGACCACCAGCGCCACACCCGCGCCCACGACCGACGACACCGTGAGGGTGAACGGCGCCTCGGCCGGAAAGATCGAACCGAGCACCAGACCGAGGAGCGTCCCGACGACCGTGGCGACGACCAGGAGGATCAGCACCTGCAGCATCGCGTCGCCCACGACGTAGCGGTCCGACGCACCCATGGCCTTGAGCAGACCGATCTGGTCGCGCCGCTGGACCGTCCACACGGTGAAGAACGCCGCCACCACGAGCGCCGAGATGACGAGCAGGAACCCGCGGATGAGCGACATGGTCGCGGTCTCTGCCGCGTACCCGGGCGAGCCGGCGAACGACTCCTTCTTGGTGAGCACGTCCACACCGGCGCGGTCGCCGACCTTCACCGACGCGTCGGGGGAGAGCTTGAGGGCCACCGACGAGACCAGTCCTCGGCCCGAGGGGGTGGTCGCTCCGGGGGTCACCTGCTCCCAGGTCGACAGGTCGGTGTAGGCCACCGGGACGTGGCCGTAAGTCCCGACGTCGGAGATGCCCACCACGTTCAGTGCCGTCGAGTCCAGGCCGACGACCAGCTGGTCCCCCACCTTGACGCCCTCGTCCGCCAGCTGCTGCGAGATCACGACGGGTGCCGGTCCAGAACCCGCCAGGCCGGTCCCGGCGACGGGCGTGGGCGAGATGAAGGACTCGCGCTCGACGCCGAACAGGGCGACGTCGACCACCTTGGGCTTCGACCCGCCCTGCTCCAGCTTGGCGTTGAACAGCGCCACGCCGAGCGGCGCCGCCTCCTCGACCCCGTCGCCCCTGAGCTTGTCGACGGCGTCGGCCGGCATGAAGCTCCGTGAGAAGGTGGCCTCCGACCCGGGCTGGAAGGCCAGGTGGGTCACCGGCAGCCGCATCAGACCCGAGGTGCCGTCGTCCACCAGTCCGACGGCCAGCCCGGCGAGCAGCACCCCGAGCATGGCGATCAGCGCGACGACGGTCCCCATCAGGAGGAACCGTCCCTTCGCCACGATCAGGTCTCGGCGGGCCAGCAGCACGGACGGGCACCGTAGGCCCGGGTCCCGGCCGACCTCCAACCCGGCGCCGGTCTGGGACACACTCTCGGCATGCCCGAGCTGCCCGAGGTGGAGACCGTGCGCCGGCAGCTCGAACCGCGGCTGCTCGGCACCGTCGTGACGGAGGGGTGGTCGTTCCCGTCCCCGAAGTTCACCGACGCTCCCGCAGCAGCCGGCGCCCGGATCACCAGCGTCGCCCGGCGCGGCAAGTACCTGCTGGTCGGCCTCCACGGCCCGGAGGACCAGCAGCACCGCGAGCTCGTGGTGCACCTGGGCATGACCGGACGGCTCTCTGTCCGCGCGGCGGCCGGGTCCGACCTTCCTGACGACGCCTACCTGCGCGCCCGGTGGTACCTCGACGACGGACGGAGCCTCGACTTCCACGACGTGCGCCGGTTCGGCCGGGTCGCGGTGGTCCCGGCCGGCGAGTACACGCGACTTGCGACGCTCGCGGCGCTCGGCCCAGAGCCCTGGGACCCTGCGTTCGACGGTCCCTCGCTGCGGGCCTACGTCAACGCCCGCCGGCGGTACGTCAAGACGCTGCTCCTCTCGCAGCGCCCGGTGGCCGGGGTCGGCAACATCTATGCGGACGAGGCGCTGTGGCGGGCCCAGGTCCATCCGCAGTCACGGCGGCTGACACGGGCCCAGGCCGACCGCCTCGCCGGCACGGTGCGCGAGGTGCTGACCGAGGGGGTGGCCAACGGTGGGACCACGCTGAGGGACTACCGCGACGCCGACGGCGCCGAGGGCGCCAACCAGCACCACCTGGACTGCTACGGCCGCGGCGGGCAGCCCTGCCACCGTTGCGGCACCGAGCTCCGGGCGACCGTCGTCGACGCCCGCGGCACCACGTACTGCCCGACCTGCCAGCGCCGCTGACTGCCTGCCCTCCCAACTCCGCCGACTGCCGGCCCGGGGCACGCGCGACCACCCGGCGAGGACGATGTGTTAGGTTGCAGTTTCGTTACGAAACGTCATCAACGATGCAACGTTCCTTCCGCCGCCCCTCCTCCGTGACCTCGTCACGCGCCCTGCTCGCAGCCACGCTGCTCGCAGTCGTCGCCCTCTTCGCGGCCTCGACCCCCTCGGTGGCGGGTGCCGCACGGCAGGACAACCCGTCGGACATCGGCTCCCTCCAGGCCAAGCGCGACGCCGTCCGCCGCCAGCGGGCCGCCAAGGCGTCCCAGGTCAACGCCCTCAAGGCCACCGACCAGCAGGTCACCGGGGCGCTCGCCGCGCTCGACGCCAACGTCAACTCGCAGCAGGCCGCCGTCGAGGAGGCCGAGCGGGGCGTGAAGCAGGCGCAGACCGACAGGTCCAACGCCGAGGCCGCCCAGCAGAAGGCCATCAAGGAGCTCGAGCAGCTCAAGGGCCAGCTCAAGACCTCGGCCGTGGACGCCTACGTCTCCATGGGCAGCGCCTCCGGCATGTCCGCACTGGGCGCCGGCACCATCAACGACACGGTCAACCGCCGCACGCTCCTGTCGGTCAAGGCCAACGAGAACATCGACCTCGTCGAGCGGTACCGGTCCGTGCAGGAGGACCTCGAGCTCCAGCGGGCCGCCGCGGCCGACGCCGCCAAGCGCGCCGACTCGCGCAAGGCCCAGGCCAAGCAGCGCATGGACGCCCTCAACGCGGCGTACGCCAAGCAGCAGGCCTTCGCCGACCAGGTCGACGACCGGGTCAACTCGGCGCTCGCCGAGGCAGAGTCGCTCGCAGCCATCGACTCCTCGCTGTCGGGGACCATCTCTGCCCGCCAGAGCGCCATCGCCCGCCAGGTCGCCGCCCAGCAGGCGGCCGCGGCGGCCCGCAACTCGAGCCGCCGACAGGCCGGCCTCCCCGTCGCCAAGACCGGCGGCGGTGCCGCTGCGGCCC
>CAJANQ010000415.1 GCA_903941145.1 uncultured Actinomycetes bacterium | reverse complement strand
CCACCGGCGCGGCGGCTGGGCCGGCGGCGTTGAACGGCACCAGCGGCTCCCGCGTGGAGAGGTCGCGCACCAGCTCGATGGCGAAGAAGCAGCCCAGTCCGCGGACCTCGCCGATGCTCGGGTGGCGCTCGGCCATCGCCTCGAGCTCTGGGCGGATGATCTCCTCACCCAGCCGGGCAGCGGTCCCCGGGATGTCGTCGTCGGCAAAGACCGTGAGCGACTCCACCGCGACGGCGCACGCGAGCGGGTGGCCGGAGTAGGTGAGGCCGCCCGGGTAGGCACGCTCGGTGAACGACGCCGCGACGCGGTCCGAGATGACGACGCCGCCGAGCGGCACGTAGCCGGAGTTCACGCCCTTGGCGAAGGTGATGAGGTCAGGGGCCACGCCCCAGTGGTCGACGGCGAACCACTCGCCGATGCGGCCGAAGCCGACCATGACCTCGTCGGCGACCATGAGGATCCCGTGCTCGTCGCAGAGCTCGCGCACGCCGGCCAGGTAGCCGTCCGGCGGGACCAGCACGCCGTTGGTCCCCACCACCGGCTCGAGCACGATGGCGGCGACGGTGGACGGGCCCTCCATCTGCACGACGGTGCGCAGGTGGTCGAGCGCCCGCTCGGTCTCCTCGGCGTCGGTCGTCGAGTGGAACGCGGAGCGGTAGGTGTACGGGCCGAAGAAGTGGACGATCCCGTGGGCGCCCATCTCGCCGTTCCAGCGGCGCGGCTCGCCGGTCATGGCGATCGTGGTGCCGGTGGCGCCGTGGTAGCTGCGGTAGGTGGTGAGCACCTTGTGGCGGCCGGTGTGGTTGCGCGCCATGCGCACGGCGTTCTCGTTCGCCTCGGCGCCGCCGCTCGTGAAGAACACCTTGTTGAGGTCGCCCGGGGCGCGCTCGGCGATCAGGCGGGCCGCCTCGGAGCGGACGTCGTTGGCGAACGCCGGTGCCACCGTGCAGAGCTGCTGGGCCTGACGCACGACGGCGTCGACCAGCCGCGGGTGCTGGTGGCCCAGGTTCAGGTTCACCAGCTGCGACGAGAAGTCCAGGTAGTGGTTGCCCTCGTTGTCCCAGAACGTGGCGCCCGACCCGCCTGCGATGGGCATCGGCGCGATGAGCCCCTGGGCGGACCACGAGTGGAACACGTGGGCACGGTCGGCGGCCGTGGACTCGGCGTTGGTCGGAAGGACGGCGGGGTCGGTCGCGGTCACGGGGTGCTCCTGTTCGGGCGCGGACGGCTCCGAAGGTAGCGCCGTGAGGGGTTGTCAGTTGCGGCGGCAGGCCGGCGCGTGCGTCTACGGCCCCACCGACCGGAGTGCGAGCACCGTGTCCTCGAGGTCGTCGGTGAACTGCACGTCCCCGAGGCCCTGGGCCGCGAGTGCCGCCCGCAGCTCGGCCGCCCCCTCCGTGAACACCAGGTCGCAACCCTTGTCGTGAAGGTCCGAGCGCAGTCGCAGCAGCATCTGGCCGGCGGTGAAGTCGACGTCGGCGATGGCACGGGCGTCGAGCACGACCGAGCGGACCGGACCGCCGAACTCGGCGAGCAGCGTCCGGACCCGGGTGTCGAAGTAGTCGGAGTTCTCGAAGAAGAGCGACGAGCTGAACCGGTACACGAGCACGCCGTCGAGACCGTCGAGGATGCGGGGGAACCGCTTCTGGAACCGGGGCTCGACCTTGCCGTCGAGCACGTACACCTCGTCGTGGGGGTGGTACTGGCGGCGCAGCCGGTCGGCCAGCGCCATGACGACCGCCACGACCAGACCCTGTTCCACGCCGACGAGCGCCACGACCAGCAGCGCGATGACCGCCACGACGAACTCCGACCGGCGGACCCGGTAGATCTTCGTGAGCTCGCCCACCGCGATCAGACGGATCCCGATGCCGATGACCAGCGCGTCCAGCACCACCGCCGGCAGGTAGTCGAACAGCCCCGTCAGGAACAGCAGGACCAGCCCGATGCACACGGCCATCACCAGGTTCACCATCGGCGTGCGGCCGCCGGCGCCGTCGGACGCAGCCGTGCGCGGCGGGCTGCCGTTGATGGCGAACCCGCCCGTGAGCGCGCTCACCGCGTTGGCGGCGCCGAGACCCAGCAGGTCCACGTTGGTGTCGATGCGCTGCTCGTACTTGCCGGCGAAGCTGCGCGACACCGCCGCGCTCTGGGCCAGCACCACGAAGGCGACGCCCGCCGCCGCCCCGATCAGCCGCACGACGTCGGCGAGCGCCACCTCCGGCAGCCGGAACGATGGAAGTCCCGCCGGGACCGCACCGACCGCCTCGACGCCGTGCTGGTCGGCACCGGCCAGTCCGGCAGCCAGCGACGCAAGCACGATCGCCACCAGCGCGGCCGGCAGCTTGGGGAGGAACCGTTCGAACAGCAGGTAGACGGCGACCGTGAGCGCGGCGAACGCGGCGCTCCACCAGTTGGTGGAACCGATCTCCTTGACCACCTTTACCAGCTGGTCGGCCGGGCTGCCCGAGACCTTCAGGCCGAGCGCAGGACCCAGCTTGGTGATGATGAGGTAGACGCCGATGCCGCTCAGGAACCCGATCAGCACCGGACGGCCGATCAGGTCGGCCAGGAACCCCAGACGGGCCAACGACATGACGGCCAGCACCACGCCGGCCATGAGCACCAGCAGCGCGACGACCCCGGGATACTCGGCCGACGACGCACCGGTCACCGCCACCGCACCCGCCGCAACGAGCGACGCGGTGGCCGAGTCGGCACCGACCACCAGCTGCGGCGACGAGGCCATGAGGGCGTAGACGATCGCCGGGAAGAGCGCGCAGTACAGACCGGTCTGCGGCGGCAGGCCGACGATCCCGGCGTAGCCCAACGACTCCGGCACGCAGATGGCCGTCACCGTGAGACCGGCGACCAGGTCCGGCCGGAGCTTGGCCACCGAGTAGCCCTTGACCCACGAGAGCGGCCGCAACGGGCGCAGCCCGTCGACGGCGGCGTTGGCGGGCGCGGCGTCAGTCACCGGGCGATCTTCCCACGGGCCCGGACCACGGCCAACAGGTCCTGCTCCGGGGGCGCCCCGGCGTACCTTGGTCCCATGACCGACCCTGCTGCTGGCCCCGTCCTGCTCGTCGAGGATGCCGACGGCGTCCGGCTCCTCACCCTCAACCGGCCCGATGCGCTCAACGCGTTCAACCAGGAGCTCTGGTACGCGGTGGCCGAACAGCTCGAGGACGCGTCGGCCGACGACTCGCTGAAGTGCGTCGTGCTGACCGGCACCGGCCGCGCCTTCTCCGCCGGCCAGGACCTGGGCGAGATGGCCGACCCGTCGGTGTTCGCCGACCAGGAGCCCGGGTACCGCCGACTCATGCCGGTGGTCGAGGCGTTCAACAAGCCGCTGCTCGCCGCGGTGAACGGGATCGGCGTCGGCATCGGCCTCACCGTGCTGCTGCACTGCGACCTGGTGCTGATCGCCGAGTCGGCCCGGCTCAAGGTGCCGTTCATCAGCCTGGGGGTCACCACCGAGGCGTCGGCCAGCCTGCTCATGCCGGTGGCCATGGGCCGCCAGCGCGCCATGGAGGTCCTGCTCACCGAGCCGTGGATCGACGCCGACCAGGCCGTCGCCGACGGCCTGGCGCTCCGGTCGGTGCCCGACGCCGAGCTGATGCCCCAGACCATGGAGCTCGCCCGCCACATCGGCACCCTCCCGCTGGCACCGCTCGTGGCCACCAAGGAGGTCGTGCGTGACGCCCGTGCCGACGCCGTGCGGCTGGCGAGAGGCCGCGAGGACGCAGCCTTCGAGCGCCTGGTGGCCGGAATGCTCGGCGACGGCTGACCGACTGGCTTTCCGACAGCCAGAATGTATAGTGCGCCCCTCGCAGCGACGAGGGAGCAGGAAGTGCGGTCCACCACCAATCACCGACGAGTCGGCCCGTACCTGCTGGTTGCGGCGCTACTGGGGTCGCTGACCGTGGTCGCCTCGGCCGTTGCCGAGGTCGCCTCCCCGTCGGTACGGCCTGCTGCAGCCGCACCTGTGCCGGGCGGGCTGGGGTTCACTGCGCTCGCCGCACCGTGCCGCGTGGCCGACACACGTGTCTCGCTCGGCGCGCTCAACGCCGGGATCAGTCGCCTGCTGCAGGTGGGTGGCACCGGCAGCCTGGCCGCACAGGGCGGCAACGCGGCAGGCTGCGGGGTCCCCGACGGCGCCGGCGCCGTCGAGGTCGCCGTCACCGCGGTCGCGCCCTCCGGCTCCGGGTTCCTCCGGGCGTTTGCGACGGGCGACGCCGTGCCGAACGCCACGTTCGTGAACTACACGTCGGGTGTCAGCATCACGAACACCGGCACCGTGCCCCTCGCCGCAGCCGGCACCCAGGACCTGTCGATCGCCAACTTCGGGGGGACCACCCAGGTCGTCGTCGACGTCCTCGGCTTCTTCACCACCGCCGGCACCGGCGGCTACACCCCCCTTGCCAGCCCGTGCCGGGCCGTCGACACCCGCACCGGTGGTGGCCAGCTGACCAGCGGCGCCGGCGCTGCCCGCAACGTCCAGGTCGCCGGCACCGGCGCGCTCTTTGCCGCACAGGGCGGCACAGCCGGCGGCTGCGGGGTCCCCGACGGCGTGCCCGCAGCGGTCGTGTCGGTCACCACGGTCGGACCGGTCGGCAGCGGGTTCCTCCGCGGCGGGCCCAACACCGGCACCACCCCGTCAGCCACGGTCGTCAACTACACCGACGCCATCGGCATCACCAACACTGGCGCACTGCCCCTCGGCAACGCACAGGCTGCCGACCT
>CAJANQ010000414.1 GCA_903941145.1 uncultured Actinomycetes bacterium | reverse complement strand
GATCTGGTATCCAGCTTGGACATCGTGCTCGACTCGTAGTTCACGACGTAGACCGCGGTGCCGTCCTTAGAGATCGCCATCGACCGCGGCTGCTGGCCGGTGCGGACCCGCTTGACCACCTGGTTGGTGGCGGTGTCGACCTTCACGACCGACCCTTCCTTGTTGAGCGTCGCGTAGACGTACTTGCCGTCGGGGCTGATGACCAGGTGCCGCGGACCTAGGCCCACCCCGTTGATCCACGACACGGCGTAGGTCGCCAGGTCGACCTTGGCGATCCGGGTGGATCCCATGACCGCCACGTAGGCCACCTTGCCGTCAGGGCTGACCGCGATGCCGCGGGGGTAGGGGCCGAGCGGGATCCGCTTCAGCTCGGTGCCGTCCTTGGTCGAGCTGACCGAGAGGTCGTAGGTGCACCAGTTGGCCGTGAGCACCCGCTGGTCGTCGGGCGTGACCGCCACGTACTTGGGGGTGGCGCCCACCGGCACGACCTGGTCGATCTTCCACGACCTGGTGTCGACCCGGTAGAGGTAGCTGTTGGTCACGCCGCTCGACGGCGTGCAGGAGTCCTTGCCCTCGTTGAACCCGGGGCCGTACATCGCGTAGTTGGACACATAGACCTTGTTGGCCTTGTGCATGAACGCCGCCTCGACCGGTGCCCCCTGGTAGGTGCCCGGCTTGTCGATGCCGAAGTCGGTGAGCGTGACCGAGTCGGGCACGGTGGCCAACAGCTTCCCGTCGCCGTCGTAGGCGGTCATGGTGTGGCGGTACATCATGTTCTGGGCCGTGACCGGGCCCTTGCCCGAGGCCACCACGGACTTGGGTGCGATGTCGCCAGAGATGGTCGTGAACTTCGACAGCGTCCGGGCGTTGGCCGGGGTCGCCGGCTGCGTGGTCGTGGTGGAGGTCGTCGTCGTCGGCTTGCGGGTGGTGGACGAGGACGCCGGCGCAGTGGTCGGCGTCGCGGCGCCGGAAGAACGCTGGTCCACCTTGTCGGCGACCAGGACCGCCAGGCCGAGGACGGCGACCACACCCAGGACTCCGGCGAGCAGACGACGTGGCACGACCTCAGTCTGGCAGCCGGACGAGTCCCAACTTCGGCACGCGGAACATCGGGTCCCAGACCTAGGTTGGACCGCCTATGACGCGACTTGGCTTCCAGATCCCCAACTTCGACTACCCCGGCCTGACCCGTGCCGACGCCTGGAAGGCCACCGCCGTCTCGGCCAAGGCCGCCGAGGACGCCGGGTTCGACACCGTGCTGGTGATGGACCACTTCTACCAGCTGCCCGGCCTGGGGGCCCCGGACAACTCGATGATGGAGGCGTACACGATCCTGGGCGCGCTGGCGCAGGTCACGGAGCGGGTCCGCCTGGGCGCACTCGTCACCGGCAACACGTACCGGAACCCGGCGATCCTGGCCAAGAGCGTGACCACGCTCGACCACGTGTCCGGCGGCCGGGCCCAGCTGGGAATCGGCTCGGGCTGGTTCGAGCTCGAGCACCAGTCGTTCGGCATCCCGTTCGGCACGTTCACCACCCGCTTCGAGCAGCTCGAGGAGGCGCTCCAGGTGATCCTCCCGATGCTGCGTGGCGAGCGGGTCAGCCACTCCGGGAAGCACTACGAGTTCACCGACGTGATCAACGAGCCGGCCCCGCTCTCCAAGGTGCCCGTGATGATCGGTGGCAGCGGCGAGAAGAAGACGCTGCGGATGGTCGCCCAGTACGCCGACCTGGGGAACCTGACCTGTGGGCCCGAGGAGGTCCCCCAGAAGCTCGACGCCCTGGCCGGCCACTGCGAGCGGCTCGGACGCGACCGCTCCGAGATCACCCTCTCGTGGAACCGAGTGGTCTGCGTGGCCCCCACCACTGCCCAGGCCGAGGCCGAGCGCAACGCCTTCCTGGCCGACCGCGGCATGGACTGGGACAACCTGGGCGAGGAGATCCAGGCGATGGTCGACGGGATGATCGCCTGCGGCGACGCCGACACCGTGGGCGAGCAGCTCACCGCGTGGAAGGCCACCGGGATCGACGGCTTCACGCTCAGCGCCCCCGCCAACGGCCACCTGCCCGAGCGGGTCGCACTGCTCGGAGAGGTCGCCACCCGGGTCATGGGCTGACCGTCAGCGGGGTGGCGTCCGCCGGTCGCCCGAGTTGCGGCCGTCGTGGCCGAACCGCGGCCATTCCGTCAGCTTGGACGTGGCGGTCGGCAGGTTCCACACCTGGAGCACGCCGTCGCGCCGGACCACCGAGACCTCGGCCGTCCCGTTCCCGTCACGGTCGCCGAACCCGGGGGTCCCCACCACCCAGCCGCCGGTGAGCTTGGGCCAGCCGGGGGCGTCGACACCGTCGGCGTTCACTGCATCGAGCAGCGACACGCCATGGCCAGCCACCACCTCGTTCTTGCCGTCGGCGTTCACGTCGACGATGCCCGGCGTGACGAAGAAGCCCAGGTCGCGCGTCTGGTGGGGGAAGCCGGGCAGCGGCCGGTGGTTCCAGCCGGACCACGCCATGAGCTGCGTGTCGCCGCCCTGGTCACCAGGCAGGAGCTGGTCGGCAGCCTGCTTGAGCCCCACCGTCGGCGCCGCCACCGAAATGCGACCGTCGTCGGTGAGCCTGCCGATGGTCGGCCCGCCGAAGGCTGCGACCACGATGCCGCCGTCGGTGCTGTTGGCGTTTGCGCCGAACGGCTCACCGATCCAGTCGAGGGCGAGCCGCCAGCCGAACGGCTTGAACCACGGCGGGGTCCCGTCGGCGTCCAGCACGTAGACCGGTCCGGCCGACGAGGCGATGACCACCTCGGGCGCAGTGTCGGCGTCCACCGACCCGATGGCGGCCTGCACGTTGACACCGTTGCCGATGGTCGGGAGCACGCCCGCGATGACCATGGCCAGCGGCGCGGGCCAGCCGTTCAGGTAGGCCTGCTCCGCCGGGTGGGCCGGGACTCGGTCCGACGACTGCGCATGGTTCGTGCCGTCGTTCCAGATGGCGTACACCCGGGTGTTGGCGCTGAGGCCGGGGATGAACAGCCCGGGGAAGACCGCACCCGGCTCGTCCTTGTACTGCTCCTGTGCACCGACGACGATCTCGGCCTTGCCGTCGCCGGTCAGGTCGCCGACCGCCGGGGTGACGATGAGCTCGCCGCCGTCGAGCTGCTCACCGGGCACACCGTTGAACGTGACCTGGTGCGTCACCGGGTCGACCGCCTTGGTGCGGACAGGGTCCACGAGCAGGACCGGGAACCCGGGCACGACGCTGCCGTCGAGCCGCCACGCGTAGACGTGGCGGTCCATCGCCGCGCCGACCAGCTCCATCTTGCCGTCGCCGTCCAGGTCACCTGCGGCGACCGAGGCCAGGAAGCCCCGCTTCAGCCGGTTCTGACGGTTCGTCGCCGACTCCCGCGAGAAGTCCGGGTTCACCGACATGCGGCTCCGCAGCGTGCCGTTGGCACGCCACACGGAGACGTAGCCACCGTTGTCGGCGACCGCCACCTCCACCGAGCCGTCCCCGTCGAGGTCGGAGACGACCGGCGCACCGACCCCGATGCCGTCACGCAGCGGCGGGATCCCGGCAGACAGCGCGGCCGGCGAGGCGGACGGCCACCAGTCAGCCAGCTGCGTCGACACCGGCCAGCCCGGCAGGTCGTTCCCGGCGGCGTCGTAGGCGTGGACGAACCCGTCGTCGGTGGCCAGCACTAGCTCGTCCTTGCCGTCCTTGTTGAGGTCGGCGAACACCGGGCTGGCCGTGCCGGCGCCGGGGATCTTTGCGTAGGTGGTGCGGTCCGGGTCCTGGTGAACGAAGACCTGCTTCTGCGACACGCCGGTGCGGCCCTCGGCGTCGGTCACCACCACCCGCACCCGGACGGCGAACCGGTCCTCGTCGGGCCGGCCGTTGGTCGCGCTCGCGCCAGTGCCGCCGTTGGGCAGGGCGGCCGCGATGGACGCCAGGTCCAGCGTGGCGAGGGTGCCCGAACGGGGGGCAGTCTGCGCCGAACCTGACGAGACCGTCCGCCAGTTCTCCTTGCCCGGGTAGGCCGGCGGCTGCAGACCGGTGGTCCACTGCACCTTGTAGGAGTAGGAGGACGACCGCTTCGCCGCAACTGTGCCGACCACCGGCGAGGTCCCTGTGGTGGGCAGCACCTCGAACCACGCAGGGGTGGTCAGGTCCGCCTCCGGCGGGATCTCCTTGGCCTGCACGGCCCGGATCAGCTCGTAGGAGTTGAGGCGGCCGAACCCGAAGGTGGCGTCCCAGCCTGGGGTGGTCGGGTACTTCAACAGCGCCGTGTCGCCCGACCGGTTGGCTCGGTCCTCCGGGCCGGTGCCCGGCGTAGCGAAGTCGACGTCGTCGGCGGTCGACCGCATCAGCTGGGCGACCTCGTTGGCCGACAGCAGGTTCTCGCCCGGCCCACGCGGGCGACCGTCGGGATAGGGCGCCACGCCGAAGTTCCGCGCCGCGGACTGGAGCAGGCCGACGATGCCGGCGCCCAGGCCGGTGGCCTCGGACGAACAGCTGTTGGAAGGGACCGAGACCCAGGTGATCCCGCCGTAGTTGGTGCAGCCGTTCAGGGCCAGAAAGCTGGTCTCGCCACCGACTTGCTGGGCGACGTCGGCCAGTGGACCCAGCTCGACGGTCACCGAGTTGACCGGGATCGTGTGATTCATGGCCGCCGGCAGGTTCGGGTGCTTGGAGGCCTCGTCGGCCATCGACGCCACGACCGGCACCCCCCGCGCGTAGGAGAGGTCAACGGCTGCCTGCGCCTGCGGTGGGTTGTTGATGGCGCCGAGCGCCTCCTGGATCACGTCGGCCCCGGTGTCCAGGCTGTAGAGCACACCAGCGGCGAACCGGCCACCCTCGGCGATGAACGAGTCGCCCACCCGCACCGGCAGGAACCGGCACTTCGGGCAGGTGCCCACCTCGTCCTGGTTCCCGTCGACGGCAACAGAGTTGCGGGCCTCGCCCGTGCCGTGGCCGTAGGCGACGTCGTCGTTGGGGTTGTTGTCGCCCCAGAGGAAGTCCCAGCCGGAGATGTCGTCGACGTACCCGTTGCGGTCATTGTCGACCCCGTTGGAGAACACCGGGTCCAGGATCAGGTCCTCGGGGTCCAACAGGTCGTTGCCGTTCCGGTCGGTGACCCGTGGGTCGTCGGCGTAGTCGGTGATGTTGAAGACGCCGTCGCCGTTCGCGTCGTAAGTCGCCGCGCCCTGCGGCCTGGAGAGCTCGCCGGCATTGAGGAACGCCTGTGTCGCCAGTTGCTTCATCTCCCGGGGGACCCGCCACAGGATCCCCGAGTCCAGGACCGAGATGAGGACGTCGTCGCGCCCTTGGTCCAGATTGAAGGCGAGGTCCGTCGCCGGGCCTCGCTGGCCGCACAGCTCCTGCTGCGAGTTCCGGCCGCGGTCGGCCCGTGTGCTCGAGAAGCGGTAGTTGTCGAACTCGAAGTCGGCCGGGAGCTTGGCGGAGTCGGGCGAGCCGTACCGCCAGTTGGTGCAGTCCAGTCGCGGCGGCTGGTCGATGTCGCGGGTCAGGACCTCCCGGACCGTCGGCGCGTCGGCAGGCGCCGGGACCGTGCTGGCCGGTGAAGTAGACGGCGCGGTGGCGCATCCAACAGCCACGAGAGTGAGCAGCGCGAGCACGGCGCCCAACTCCTGTCGACGAATCCCCATCACGCCACCCCCCAGCAGCACCGTTCGGCAGACACGACTCTAGAGATGGTCCCGTGGTGCCCGCAACGACCCGACCGCGTCCCGCCAACTTCCCGATGGCCCTACCGACAG
>CAJANQ010000413.1 GCA_903941145.1 uncultured Actinomycetes bacterium | reverse complement strand
GTGAGCTGCGCCCCGATCTCGGTGATCCGTGCCGAGATCTGCGCCTCGGTCAGGAGGACCCGGCCGACGCTGGCGTCCGCCACGCCGCCTGACGGTTCCGAGGAGCTGGTGTTGGTCGTTCCGCCGTCTGACATCGGTGCGACCTTAGCCCTGTGCCACTTCGTCGGCCTCCGGGACGGTCGACCCTTCGGGACCGACCAGCCGCAGCAGGCCGGCGGTACGGCGCACCGACCACCCGGCGACGACGTCGCAGCCCTTGGCCGTGCCGGACGCGACCGCGACGACGCGAGCCACCGCCGCAGCGTCGGGCGGATGGTCGAGCCCCGTGGTCGTCCGCCACCACGACCGGACCGCGGCTGTTGCCAGCGCCGGCGGCAGCTCGGCCAGCGCGGCGGCGTCGGTCGGGTCGACCAGCAGCGCGAGTGCGGCGACCACGTCGGCCTGGGCGCCGGCCAGCTCGGCCAGCCGCGCCAGGAGCGGGACCGTGTCGCGTCCGGCGACGTCGGCCAGCAGCGGCAGCACCTCGTGACGGACACGGTTCCGGGTGAACCGGGGGTCCCGGTTGGAGGGGTCCTCGAACGGTTCCAGTCCCAGGTGGGCGCAGAGCGACTCGGTCTCGGCCCGGCGGAGCCCCAGGACCGGGTGGCGGTCCGGACGCATCGCCGCGAGCCCCGACGGCCCAGTACCGCGGAGCAGTCGGAGCAGCACGGTCTCGGCCTGGTCGTCGGCGGTATGGCCACAGAGCGTCCCGTCCGGCAGCGCCGCGTGGCGGGCGGCGCGGGCGCGGGCCTCGAGGTCCGGGCCGTCGGCGACCTGCACGGACCGGGTCTGAAAGGTCGCGCCCCACGCGGCGCACACACGGGCGACCGGCTCCGACTCGGCGGCCGAACCCGGTCGCAGGCCGTGGTCCACGTGGACGGCGGTCGTGGGTCGGCCGGTGGCGACGGCGAGCGCCAGGAGCGCCAGCGAGTCGGCGCCGCCCGAGACGGCGACCGTGAGCGACTGCCCGCCAGGCCCGTCGGCCGGCGGGAACGAGCAGCGGGCGAGCAGCGACGCGACCACCGGGTCGGTGGCGGACGGCTGCCGCGGGCTCACGCTGCAGCGCCCTCGCGACCCACCCGGGCGATCCAGGTCGCGGGCTCGCGGATCTCCTCGAGCGTCGGGAGCAGGCCCGGCGACTCGAAGGCACGGTTGAGCAGGTCGGTGCCCCCCACCCGCTCGACCTCGGCGATGAACTTCTCGCCCTGCTCGTACTGGGCGAGCTTGGCCTCGAGCCCGATGAGCCGCTGCAGGAGCTTGGCGCCGACGTTCATCTCGGCCCGGCGGGCGCGCAGGACGCGGCCGAACCGGTCGGCCGACGGCACCCGGTCCATCGCGGCGCGGTCCATGACCACGTCACCGTGGCCCTCGAGCAGGCTCATGAGCCCACCGACCTTGTCCATCACGACGCGCTGCTCGGGGCTCGCGAACAAGGCGGCGACCCCGCCGTCGGCGAGCGGGTTGCTGCCGGTGCGGATGCCTTCGGCAAGGCGGCCCGCCGCGGTGAACAGCCGAGTCGGGTCGGGGTCGGCCATCCCCATGAGCTCGCCGACGAGCTCCAAGAAGTAGGGCCGCAGCCAGGGGATGCCAGTGAACTGGGTGCGGTGGGTGACCTCGTGCAGCGCCACCCAGAGCCGGAACTCGGCCGGGGGGAACGAGTGGCGCTTTTCGAGCGAGAGGATGTTCGGACCGACGTAGTAGACGATGTCCTGCTCGTCGGGGTCCTCCTCCTCGAGCACGAGCAGGTCGTACTGGCCGAGCACCCGGGACGACATCCACCCCAGGAGCGCACCCAGCTCGGCGCCGGCGATCTTCCCGGAGAGCGAACCGGCGGGACCGCTCATCTTGGACTCGAGCTGGTCGAGGACGGGCCGGAGCAGCCGGCCGTAGCTGGCCAGGTTGGCTCGGACCCAGTCAATGCGGTCGACGACCCGGGCGCGTGCCGGGCCGGCCAACGACGTGAAACCGGTCTCTGCCTCGACGAACCCCTGGGCCTCGGCGGTGAACCGCTCGAAGTCCTCATCCATGCCGTGGCGGTGGTACGAGTTCGCGAAGGGCTCGTGTCCCGCCATCTTGGCGGCGACGGACTCTGCGAGGGCCCAGTCGATGCTCTGGCTCATCCGTGCCTGCCCAACATGTCCTGGCCGCAGTGGGGACGGCCCCTACGGGACGGCACCGGTGCGGGTCCGAGGGAAGGGGTCAGTCCCCGGCCTTGGGGTAACGGGTGCGGGTGACCTTGAAGAAGTAGAGGCCGATGATGGTGAGCACGGCGAGGATCGCACCAAGTGCCAGCGGCACGGCGATCCAGAAGTGCCACACCTTGGAGGTGGCTTCAGCGGCAAGAACCATGGGACGCACTCTACGACTCCGGCGACGGTCGCGTCAGGTCTGCGGTCAGTTGAGCGAGTCGTCGAGGCGGTCGAGCACGCCGAGAATCTGCCGACGCAGCTCGGCCGGCATCTGCTCGGCGCTCTTGGCAGCGATCATCTGACGCAGCTCGGCCTCGAAGTCGTAGGCCTCGAGGCAGGGCGAGCACCTGCGAAGGTGGGCCTCGACGTGGGCCAGGCTCTCGGGGTCGAGCTCCCCGTCCAGGTATCGGTAGAGCTCTGAGATCGCCTCGTCGCACTCGTGGTCGGTCATCGTGCCCGCATCTTCGATGGTCGTCATATCCAGTCCACCGTCGTCAGGCGTCAGCGGTCGCAGGAGTGCGACCAGTGAGGCCTCGATCGACGGCGAACGTGTACAACGTGCGCTGGAGGGATTTTCTTCCCCGGTGCAGCCGGCTCATGACCGTGCCGATCGGGATGTCGAGCATCTCGGCAATTTCTTTGTAGGCGAAGCCCTCGACGTCGGCGAGCAGCACGCACATCCGGAAGGACTCGGGGAGGGCCTCAATGGCCGACTTGACCTCGGTCTCGCTGAACAGGTCGAGCATCTCGTCCTCGGCGGAACGACCCATCTTGGCCGCCTCGAGGCCACCGAGGCGGCGGTAGAGGTAGAGGTCCTCTGACTCGTCGAGCTCGGTCTGCTCGGGCCGACGCTGCTTGGCCCGGTAGGAGTTGATGAACGTGTTGGTGAGGATCCGGTAGAGCCAGGCCCGGAGGTTGGTGCCGTCGGAGAACCCCTCGAACCCGCGGTACGCACGGATCAGGGTCTCCTGGACCAGGTCCTCGGCGTCGGCGGGGTTGCGGGTCATCCTCATCGCCGCGGCGTAGAGCCCGTCGAAGTGCGGGGACGCCTGCTCGGTGAAAGTGGATCGGTCAGCCATTAGTGCTAAATCGTCCCACACCTGCGCGGCCGTGTCACGCCGTTCTCGAAATTGTTCCTGCCGCCAGTCGTCGCCCCGGCACGGAAATCCGGCCACAAGGGTTGACAGAATTACAAAGTCTGTTACTTTGTCACCTATGTCCGAGACCGACGCCGACACGCCGATCCCCCAGCGGCTGCTCGACGCCGCGCTCGAGGCCGCCACGATCCACGGCATCTCCAAGCTCTCCATGGGCGAGGTCGCCCGCCGCGCCGACCTGTCACGACAGACCCTGTACCGGCACTACCCGTCCAAGGACACGCTCGTTGCCGCCGTGGTCACCGCAGAGACCGGCAAGCTCATCGAGCAGGTCGTCGCCGCAGCGCTCACAGAGACCGAGCCGCAGGCGTCGTTGGAGGCCGGACTGTTCACGGCCCTCACCGTGCTGCGCGACCACCCGCTCCTCGACCGGCTGGTCCGGACCGAGCCCGAGGCACTGCTCCCGCTGCTGACCACCGACTCCAGCCCGGTCATGGTCCAGGTGCGCGGCGTGGTCGAGGCGATCCTCACCGAGGGGAACCCTGAGCTGACCCAGGAACCTGTCGCGATGCGCCGGTTCGCCGACGTCGTCACCCGGCTCCTCATCTCGTACGCCGTGAGCGCACCCGACGACCCGCCCGAGGTCGTCGCCCACTTCCTGTCCACCTTCCTCGTCCACGGCGCCGTTGCGTCGGGCACGAACCTGGAGGCCACCCCATGAAGACCCTGACCAGCACCGTCGACGGCACCGAGGTCCGCTGGCGCGACAAGAAGCGCTACCTGTGGATGCTCGGCCTGATCGTGCCGCTGCTCCCGTACGGCGCGGCGAACTGGGTGCGGGACTCCGGGTGGACCGGCTTCTACTTCGCCGGCCCGGTCTTCATCCTTCTCATCATCCCGCTCCTCGACTGGGTGTTCGGCACCGACCGCTCGAACCCGCCCGACTGGGCCGTGGAGCAGCTCGCCGAGGACCGGTACTACCGCTGGTGCACCTTCCTGTTCCTGCCCCTCCAGTACGCGGGGCTCGTCTTCGCCTGCTGGGTCGTCACCACCAGGGGCCTCTCGCTGGTCGACCAGTTCGGGTACGCCCTGACCGTCGGCACGGTGGCCGGCGTCGCCATCAACACGGCGCACGAACTTGGCCACAAGAGCGTGAAGGCAGAGCGCCGGCTGGCCAAGCTGGCTCTCGCCCAGTCCGGGTACGGCCACTTCTACGTCGAGCACAACCGCGGCCACCACAACCGGGTGGCCACCCCGGAGGACCCGGCGAGCAGCCGGCTCGGCGAGACGTTCTGGGAGTTCCTGCCCCGGACCGTCGTGGGCTCCGCCCGGTCGGCCTGGGAGCTCGAGTCGCGGCGGCTGAAGGCGCAGGGCAAGAAGGTGTGGAGCACCGACAACGACGTGCTCACGGCGTGGGCGATGACCGTCGTGCTGTTCGGCGGCCTGACCGCGGCGTTCGGCGTGAAGATCCTGCCGTTCCTGGTGGTCCAGGCCGTCTTCGGGTTCTCGCTGCTCGAGGTCGTGAACTACCTCGAGCACTACGGCCTGATGCGGCAGAAGGACACCAACGGCCGGTACGAGCGGTGCCAGCCGGAGCACTCGTGGAACTCCAACCACGTCGCCTCGAACGTGATCCTCTACCAGCTCGAGCGCCACAGCGACCACCACGCGCACCCCACCCGCCGCTACCAGGCGCTGCGCCACTTCAACGACGCCCCGCAGCTGCCGTCGGGCTACGGGCTCATGCTCGGACTGGCCTACCTGCCGCCGGTGTGGCGGCGGGTCATGGACCACCGGGTGCTCGACCACTACGACGGCGACGTCACCCGGGCCAACCTGCACCCCCGCAAGCGCGCCGCCCTCATCGCCAAGTACGGCGTCGACGCCTAGCTCGAGCCGGCCGGGACGTCCGTCAGGCTCGGCCCAGGATGAGTTCGGCAGCAAGGTGAGACTTCGTCGCCCAAAAATGTCACCTCCTCCCCGTAGCCTTGAAGGCATGGGTGGAGAAGGGTCGGGGCGGCCTCGTCGTCTGAGCCGAGCCCGGTGCGTGGGATCAGCGCCTCGAGTGCGAGGCGAGGAAGGACCAGATGGCCCGGCTGGCGTCGAGGTTCGGGTAGGGCTCACCCAAGTAGAAGGACGCGAGCTCTGAGTACGCAGGGTGGCCCATCCATGCGTGCGTGGCGCCCTCGACCACGACGTAGCGCACTGTTGTGCTGTTGTTGCACGGCGCCCAGGTGGTGACAGTCAGGTCGGGGTTCGTCGGGTCGGTCTCGGCCACTGGGCTCGGAGCGCAGGCGTTCGCGGCGGCGAGCGCCTCCACCGCGTCTCGGGCCGGGCGGAACACCACGCCGGACAACGACGCGATGCCGCTGCCGGGTCCACCGTCGATGGGGTGGTTGGTGTCGGCGGTTCCGTGCAGGTGGATGACCGACACGGGACTTGCTGGCGCACATATGTCAACACCGAGGCTCCCGGCCTGTACCCCGATGGCTGCGATGCGATCGTAGAGCTCGCAGGCGAGCCGGTACGCCATGATCGCACCGTTGGAGTGGCCAGCCACGAAGGTGCGTGCCGGGTCGATCGAGAGCTCGGCGTCGAGCCGGTCGATGAGCTGACGCACGAAGCCGACGTCGTCGACGTTGTCACGCGCTGCCGGCCCGCAGCAGTACCCGCCGTTCCAAGTCTGCGGTCCCGTGCCGTCCGCCGAGGCCCCGATGCCGTCTGGGTAGACGACCACGAAGCGGTTCGACTCGGCGAGACCGTCAAAGCCTGAGTTGGCCTCGAACTGCGCCGATGTGCCGAGACCGCCATGAAGGGCGACGAGCAGTGGTGCCGGAGTCGAGGCGTCGAGGGAGGCGGGCACGTAGAGGCGGTAGGTGCGGATGCGGCCGTCGGGTGTGCGCAGCTGCCCGACAGAGCTCTGGCCGGTGGGTGCGACTGCCGGGTTGGTGTTTGCGTAGGGCTCGAAGGTCGTCGGCATCGGTGTGGTCGTGGTCGGGTTCGGCGGTGCGGTCGTCGAAGGGGGCAACGCTGGTCGGGGTACGCATGAACAGGACGCGCACGACAGCACCGCCAGCAGGAGTGTGAGAACCCTGGCGTGCGTGCTGAACCGGGTCATGATCGGAGCTCCTTGAGGCGGACGGAGACGGACTGCAGGGCGGCGAGCGTGGAGGTGACGTGTAGCTCGGTCGCCCTTGTGAGGCTGAGCCGGCCCTCGATGCACGACCCGGCGAGCGCAGCGAGCGCGGCGAGGTGTGCAGTGGCGAGGGCGGTGGCGTCTCGTGGCGTTAGGTCCGCATGGGCCCTGTAGCGCGCCGCCCAGTGGGCGGCTGCCCCGTCCCAGTTGCTGCGGCGTGCGGCTTCGGTGACAGGTGACAGGTGCTGGGTCGAGACCAGCGCCCTCATTGCGGAGCCGTGGCGACAGGCCACCT
>CAJANQ010000412.1 GCA_903941145.1 uncultured Actinomycetes bacterium | reverse complement strand
CGTCCTGGTGGGCGGTTCCGGCCCGATGGCCGACGAGGTCGCGGCCGCGGCCGCACCGTATGCCGACCGCATCAAGCTCCTCGGGGTGATTCCTGCGCGCACGGGCCTGGCCGCAGCGGACGCCCTCCTGCTGCCCAGCCGCACCGAAGGCATCCCAGGCGCCGCCATCGAGGCCAGCCTGTCGGGCCTCCCGGTCGCAGCCACTGACGTGGGCGGCACCTCGTCGGTGGTCCTCGACGGTCGCACGGGCCGGGTCGTCGCTGCCGAGGACTACGACGCCCTGGCCGAGGCCGCGCTCGACGTGCTCGAGCATGCGCAGACCTACGGACCGGCGGCCCGCGCCCACTGCGGCGCCGAGTTCTCCATGTCCAAGGTTGGTGCGCTCTGGGAAGGCGTGGTCGACCGCGTCACCGGCACCGGCGGCCTCGTCGGCCGGCGCGTGCTGCAGGTCACCGCCACCACCGAGCGTCGCGGTGCAGAGGTCTTCGCCCACCAGCTCGGCGAGGCACTCGAGGACCGCGGGGTCGACGTGCGCACCGTCGCCGTGTCCGACTCCGGCGGCACGCTGCCGTTCCAGGTGCTCGGCCGCGGCCGCGGCGACCCCCGGACCATGCTGGCCCTGCGCTCCGCCGCGCAGCAGAGCGACGTCGTGGTGGTGCACGGTTCGCTCGGCCTCTGGCCGGCGACGGTGCTCAGCGCACTCAACGGCAAGCCGTTCATCTACCGGAACATCGGCGACCCCAAGTACTGGAGCACCGTGCCGCTGAGCGCGCTCCGGATCGGCGCACCGCTGCGCAGGGCCGAGCAGGTCATCGCGTTGTCGCCCGACATCGCCCAGTGGATCATCGAGCACTTCGACGTCCCGGCGGACCGGGTGAGCGTGATCCCCAACGCCGTCGACGTGGCGGCCTTCCCTCCCCGGGACGTCGCCGCGCGCTCGGCGCTCCGGTCGTCGCTCGGGCTCGACGAGGACACGTTCGTGCTCGGCTACCTGGGAGCGCTCTCGACGGAGAAGCGGCCGATGCTCGCCGTCGAGGCGGTCGCCGAGCGACCCGACGCGCACCTGCTCCTGGCCGGTGACGGACCGCTACGGGCCGAGCTCGAGGAGGCTGCAGCAGCGCTCGCCCCGGGTCGGGTCCACCTGCTCGGCGCCGTCCGCCGGCCCGCCGAGATGCTCTCCTCGATCGACGCGTTGCTGCTGCCGAGCCAGACCGAGGGCATGCCGGCCAGCCTGATCGAGGCGGCGCTCGTCGGAGCTCCGGTGGTGGCGACGGCGGTGGGGGCGGTTCCGGAGCTCGTTGCCGAGCTCGGGTGCGGGACCGTCGTCCCGGCCGACGACCCGTCGGCGTTCGTCCAGGCCGTCAGGGACTTCCGGCCTGCCAACTACGACATGGCGACCGCCCGTGACACGGCAGCGCAGTACGACATCGCCGCCGTGGTCGACCGCTGGGTCGAGGTCATCGGCAACGCACCGGTCCGCTGACCAGGACGACCTTCGGTCAGTCCAGCAGCGTGCGGGACAGCTCGAGGGCCGCAGCGGGGTCCATGCCCGCACGTCCGACGAGGAAGCAGGCCAGCGGTGCCGCCAGCCGTTCCGAGCTGTGCGCGGCCACGCCGGCCAGGTCCAGGAGTGCCTCGACGTCCGCGTCCGACAGGTCGGACTGGCCCGTGGCGGCGGCGAACCGAGCCACCCATTCGCGGCCCGACGGCAGGTTGTCACTCACCCGACACCGCCCACGGGAAGCAGGATCCGTTCGGTCGGCGCCTGGGCCGCACGGGCAGCTGGCATCCGGACGACCGGCATCGGGAGCAGGAAGTTCTCCGCCGAGGACAGGTTCACTCCGTAGCCCAGGTCGCCCAGCGCAGCGACGGTCAGCCGGCTGAGCGGGTCGCGACCCGCGTCCTCGTACCCGGTCATGAGCTCACGGTCGAAGACCGACTCGCGCCAGTGGCTGTCGGTCGTGCCCGGGATGCCGTTGTTCTCGACCGGGACCGCGCCGTTGCCCCCCAGCTCCTGCCACGCCCCACGGGCCCGAGGGCCGACGAACGACGACGTCAAGGTGCCGGCGCCGGCCTGGTTGCTCGACCAGCCGGGGAGCGTGCCGATCCCGAGCACGTGGCCCATCTCGTGCAGCACGACGTCCTCGAGGTCGCCCGAGTTCTCGAGGTTGACGATGTCGGCGACGTCGAACTGCATGGACCCGGCGAGCGCCAGTCCGTCGGCCGTGCGGTAGTAGCAGGGGCCGGCGGACGCCAGGACGTTGCCCGGCCCGTCGATCGCCGTGACCGAGGCGGTGATGAGCACGTCGTCGATCGTCCCCGAGAACGCTGCGGAGTCCTCGCCGCAGCCAGCGGCTGCGTAGGTGAGCGGAAGGTCCGACAGACCGGTGTGGATCACCTGGGACCACCGGTTGGCGGCGCTGTTGAAGGCCGCGGTCCGGGTCGGGGTGAACGACCCGACGAACAGGAGCGAGATGTTGAACGGCTCGCCGGAAGGGGCGCCGGCCACGACGTCGACCCCGGCCGTGACCGGCGGGGACGCGCCGTCGCTGACCCGCAGACCGACACGCGTCGTGCCCTGGGTCGGGAAGTTCAGCGTGCGGACGGTGTCGCTGGTGCACGAGACGACCGTCTGGTCGTAGGTGCCGTCGCCGTCGGCGTCGATCTCGCAGACCATCTCCAGGTCCGACGGGTCCGAGATGGTCCAGCCCAGGGCCACGGTCAGAGGGGCAGGCCCGCCGGACCCCGACGCCACAAAGCTGGAGATGACGGGCGACGACGGATCACCGGGAACCGTGGTCGTCGTCGTAGCCGTACCGGGTGCCGGGGCAGCGGTGCACGCGGCGGCAAAGGCCACCGTCACGGCCACTGCGGCTGCTCCCCACACCTTGCGCACGTTCATCCTCCAGGTCGGCGTGTGCCCTGTGCTGCCGGTCGGACGGCAGCGTTCCCCGAACCCGGCTGGGCCGGGAGCACTGCAATCGTCGAGAAGCACATCTCGTCCTCGGTCCCCTCTCCAAAGAGTAGGTACCGCGGGTCCGGGTCCGACCGCAACGAGCGGTCCCACCCACACTCGATCCGGAGCACGTCACCCGGGCTGAAGTTGACCGCCTCGACCGGCTGGTAGTTGAGCTGCCAGGAGAAGTCCCACCGAGGAATGTCCAGCAGCACCTTCTCCGTGGGCCGACCCGGGTTGAGGGTCATCCGGAACGTGGTGCCCAGCTCGTGCATGTGGCCGAGCACGTCGACGATCTGCCCACCCGAGGGAAGTCGGTTGTCGCAGAACGTCGAGCCGGTGTTGGACGGGCCCTTCGGCATGTCGGCGAGCGTCCACTGGCAGCGCTTGAGCGCAAAGTCCGAGATGCTCGCTGCCGCGCCGTACTGCCGCTGCAGGTCCGCACGGGCCGCGCTCCGGTCGCAGAGCGGCCCGGTCACACCCGGGGCGCACGGCATCTCCACGGGCGCGATCGGGTTGGCCACGTAGATCTCGCGCAGGTCCGGCGAGGGCGCCGTGGTCTCGAGCGACACCTTCGACTGGTCCGGCGGGGTCACTATGCCCTTGTGGAAGTGGTAGTGGATCTGGATCACGATGAAGTCGCCGGGCTCGAACTTGAACCCGGTGCCCGCACCGAACCTGCGAGGCGCCTGGCCAGGCGCCCAGCCGGCGAAGAGCGCCTCCCTGCTGCGGGAGCGGCCGGTGATGCCCGCCACTGCAGGGTCTGCACTGAGGCCGGTCCCGCCGTAGCAGGTCCACCCCGGCCGGCCGTCCGCCCCGTCCTTGGACTCGGCCTCGGCCCGCGAGGACGGACCGGACCGGTAGATGAGGGCGTGGTGCAGGTTCTTCACCCGGTCGGGCTCGAACGCATAGCCGGTCACGATCGTGGGGTCGACGAACTTCGGGTCGAGGATGAAGCACCGGTAGTCGTTCGTGACCTTGCCGTCACCTTGGTACGGCGTGGAGGACGCCAGCACCACGTCGCGGCGAGGCGCCGGCGGCGCGGGCACCGAGCTGCGGATCCGCTTGGTCTCCTCCACGTCGAGCGGGGCACCTGCGTCGGCCCATTTCTGGAGCGTCGTGATGGCCTTCGTCGAGAGCCGGGGGTCGTGCTGCAGCGGGATGTTCTTGTCCGACGCGAGCCACGGCGGCATGTACCGGGTGGAGGTCGAGAGCGCGATGCCGGCGGCGTACTTCCGGGCGTCGGCCGCGGTCGCGAGCGAGAGGGCCTCGGAGCCCGCCTGGTCCGGGGCGTGGCACGAGGCACAGGACGCGGCGAGGATCGGCTCGACGTCCTTGGCGTACGAGGGCGCGGCGACGTCGGACACCTTCTCGGGGCCGCTCGGGTCCGGCACCTCGATGACGGTGGACGGCTGCCGGACGGCGACGTCGACCGCCACGAGGTCGAGGCTGAGCGCGACGTCGTCGGCCGTGCGGACCATGCCCACGAGCGAGATCGGGCCGACGTCGTAGGTCGACATCTTCACCGTGGTGCCGATCTTCACCTGCAGCTCGTCGCCGCTCAGACGCACCTTGCCCTTCCAGGTCGAGGGCTCGGTCAGGCCGTGCACCTTGAGACGGCCGGACACCGTGACCGGGTACCACTTGTCGTCCACGGCTTCCTTGGGCAGCCCGTCGAGCGTGTCCGGGGTGAACTCGGCCAGCGGATAGTCGTGCGACTCGAGGTACGCCATCTGCACGCGGGCGTCGCGGAGCGCGTTGTCGGACCGCATCTGGTGCACGTCGACCACCACCGTGCCCAGGACCGACGCCGAGGCGTCGTTGTCGTCGACCACCACGTCGCCGGACACCGCACTGGTGCTCCCGACCGCGGTCGCCATCTTCTTGCCGGCCAGCTCCTCCTTGACGGAGTAGGTCGCGGTCGACTGCTCGGGGTCGAACCGGAACAGGCGCTGGTCGGTGCCCGCGTTCAGGCGAGGAGCCTTGGGGGCGATGCCCGACGCCTGCTCGAGCGGCGGGAACACCGCGGGCCGCACCACGAACCAGCCGACCGCTGCGAGCGCCAGGACCGCAACTGCGGCGAACGCCCAGCGCCTTCCGGTGTGCTTCGCGGCGCCAGCCGACTCCTCTGACTCCTGCGCCTCGGACGCGTCGGCCCCTGTGTCGTCAATGGCCATCAGGCCGTCCCCCCTGTGCGTTCGCCCTATTGCAGCACGAAGTCGGCTCCGGTGCTGAACCGGGT
>CAJANQ010000411.1 GCA_903941145.1 uncultured Actinomycetes bacterium | reverse complement strand
CGGCCTCGCCGTGGCGGGTGGCGAGCTGGTCACCATGGCCGGCCAGGTCGCGTGCGCCGCGTTCCTGCTCAAGGCGGTGGGCGCACCGGTGCACCTGGCGGCGCTGGTCGTCATCACCCAGCTGGCCGGCGCGGCGTCGAGCGTGGTCCCGGTGCCCGGCGGGCTGGGGGCTCCCGAGGCGGTCCTGATCGCAGGTCTGACCTCGGTCGGCGTCCCGCACGCCCCGGCGATCGTGGCGTCCCTGCTCTACCGGATGCTCACGTACTGGCTGCCGATGCTCCCCGGCGTCGCCGCGCTCTACGACCTCTTCAGAAGGAACTACGTATGAGCAACCTGCCCGAACCGGTGCGCCGGACCGTCGACTGGTGGTTCCGTGACCGCTCCACCGGGAAGCTGGTCGTCGGGCAGTTCCCCAACTGGCCGCTGTGGCTGTGGCTCGCCGCCGTTGCCGTCGACGTGGTGTTCCACCCGGCTGGCACGCTCGGCACCGTCCTCACGGTCGTGCGGACCGGGGCGCTCGTCATCTGGGCCGTCATGGAGATCGGCTGGGGCGTGAACCCGTGGCGCCGGCTGCTCGGGACGATCGTCCTGGTGTGGCAGGTGGCGGGCGTGCTCGGCCGTCTGGGCTAGCTGGTCGTCTTGCCACCCTCGACCCGCTGCACCTCGTCCCGGTCGACGGCGCCCGGCGTCCCGAGCGACACACCGACCGGCAGCTCTACGTGCAGGTCGTCGCAGGCCTGCACCTGCACGTCGCCGTCGAGCATCGTGAGGTCGATGACGTGACCGCCGGCCGTCCGGTCGTCCGACAGGAAGTGCACGTGGTAGCCGGGCACCTCGACGCCGGCGAGCGTGTCGGGGAAACGGAACCCCACGACGGTGCCGACGGCCGAGTCGACCTGCCACTCGGTCTGGTGGGCCACCACCTCGCGCAGCGGCGGGTAGGGGTGGTGCTGCCGGGCGACGCTGCGCAGCCGGAGGTTGCTGAACCTTCCGGTGGCCCGCACGGCCACGACCTCGTCGTCGGGTGCGCCCAGCACGTCACGGGCCGTTCGGTCGACCTGGTCGCGCAGCTCGGCCAGCGTCCACGGGCTCTCGCAGCGGACCGAGGCAGAGCCCAGGAACTGGCAGACGACGGCGAACGGCGTGCGTACCGACCCGTCGAGCGCGTCGACCCGGCCGTCGGCGCGGACGGCCCATGCCTGGCCGTCCAGCACCACCAGCTCGCCGTCGAGGTGCTGGACGGTGCCGAGCCCCAGGTCGCCCAGCCGCAGGACCTCGGCCAGCGTGGCGTCGCCGTCGTACCCGCCCTCGAGCAGCGCCGCGAGCGTGCCCGCCTGCACGGCCACGTGCTCGTCGACCGTGTCGTGCTGCAGGCCGGCGCGAGTCAGGGCCCGGACGTGCAGCGCCCCGATCAGGCGGTCGTCGACGATGTCGCGCGCCACTTCTCCTCCGTCAGTCCTGGACGCCGCGGCCCGGCATGAGCGGCAGGTCCAGGTAGGTCAGGATCCCCGGCTCGGCGGCCACCACGTACGGCACCGAGTTCACGCAGTGCATCGCCGTGGCGATGATGCCCTCGTTGTGGGCCAGGTCGGTGTCGATCGACGGCGGGTGGAACCCGTGGAACGTGACCTCGAGCGGGGGAGCGGCGTCGATGCCCACCTCGAACCGCTCGCCCTCGGGCCCAAAGGTCCATGCCGGGTCCAGGTGGTCCTGGCCCATGAACCAGTTCACCTTGGCCGTCACCCGCGGCACCCCGTCGACCGTGCCGGTCCAGCTGAACCGCTGCGCCGCAACGGTGCCCACGTCGAGCACGCCGACGGGCGTGTCGATCGGCGCAGTGGCCACGGCCATCTCGTGCGTGGTCTGCAGCACGGCATCCAGCTCCCAGCCCAGGCCCTGGGCCACCAGCCGGAGTGACTGGCCGAACCCGTCGCCGAGCAGGCCGATCATCGGGCTGTGGGCGGACTCCTCGGGGGTCTTGCCGAACATCATCACCTCGCGCACCACGAACTCGGTCGCGTAGGTGCGCAGGTCCGAGAACTCCTCGGCGCGGACGTGGCGGACGTCCCTGCAGAACCCCGACATCACGAGCGGGAGCTGCTCGGTCACCCCGCCGGGGTGGATGCCGGTGCCGTGCAGGCTGGCGCCACCCTCGAGCGCCGCAGCCTGCGTGGCGGCCACCGTCGGCGTGTCGCCCACGTGGAACCACCCGAGCGGCGTGACCACGTTGATCCCGGCCCGCAGGAGTGTCTGGACCTCGGACCCGTCGGCCAGCATCGGCGCGTAGACCACGCAGTCGGGGGCCAGGGCCAGGACCTCGTCCATGGACCCCACGCACGGGGCGCCCAAGGGGCCCAGGTCGAGTACGTCACCGACGTCCCGGCCCGCCTTGTCGGGTGAGTAGACCCTGGCGCCCACCAGCTCTAGGTCGGGATGGGCGACGATGCCTTCGACGGCGTTGCGGCCGACGTTGCCGGTCGCCCACTGCAGCACTCGAACAGTCATTCCGTCACCGTAGGCGGCGGGCCGATCGGCCTGTGCCTAGTTCTCGTTGCCGAACCAGCGGTCCTCGAGCTCCTGCGTCGTGCCGTCGGCGTCGAGCTGGAGGAGCGCCCGGTCGAGGACCTCTGCCTGCGGGCTGTCGTGGGGGAGCGCAATGCCGTAGCCCTGCGGCTCGTAGAGCGGGCCGACGACGTCGACCCGGCCCTCGCCGCGGGTCTGGGCGAAGTATCGGAGGACGGGGGAGTCGTAGACCACTGCGTCGACCTTGCCGTCGAGCAGCTGGTCCTCGGCGGT
>CAJANQ010000410.1 GCA_903941145.1 uncultured Actinomycetes bacterium | reverse complement strand
GGAAGATCGTTACTTGATGATCTTGGTAACTCGACCAGCACCCACGGTACGACCACCCTCACGGATGGCGAACCGCAGACCCTCGTCCATGGCGATCGGAGCGATCAGCTCCACCGACATCTCAGTGTTGTCGCCCGGCAGGCACATCTCCGTGCCGTCCGGCAGCGTGATCGTGCCCGTCACGTCGGTCGTACGGAAGTAGAACTGCGGCCGGTAGTTCGACATGAACGGCTTGTGACGGCCGCCCTCCTCCTTGGTCAGCACGTACACGTTCGCATCGAAGCTCGTGTGCGGCGTGATCGACCCCGGCGCAGCGAGCACCTGGCCACGCTGCACGTTCTCCTTGTCGATGCCACGAAGCAGCGCACCGATGTTGTCGCCCGCCTGGCCCTCGTCGAGGAGCTTGCGGAACATCTCCACACCCGTGCACGTCGTCTTCTGCGTGTCACGCAGACCGATGATCTCGATCTCGTCACCGGTGTGGATCACACCCTGCTCGACCTTGCCCGTCACCACGGTGCCACGGCCCGTGATCGTGAACACGTCCTCGATCGGCATCAGGAACGGCTTGTCGAGGTCACGCTCCGGCTCCGGCACGTACTCGTCGACCTTCGCCATGAGCTCCATCACCGCGTCCTGCGCAGCCGAGTCGCCCTCAAGGGCCTTCAGCGCCGAGACGTGCACCACCGGGCAGTCGTCACCGTCGAAGTCGTACTCGCTCAGCAGCTCGCGGACCTCCATCTCGACGAGCTCGAGGAGCTCCTCGTCGTCGACCATGTCGCACTTGTTCAGCGCCACCACGATCGCCGGCACACCCACCTGACGGGCCAGCACCACGTGCTCACGCGTCTGGGGCATCGGACCGTCGGTCGCCGCGACCACGAGGATCGCACCGTCGACCTGGGCCGCACCCGTGATCATGTTCTTGATGTAGTCCGCGTGGCCCGGCATGTCGACGTGCGCGTAGTGACGGCCAGCCGTCTCGTACTCCACGTGCGACACGTTGATCGTGATACCACGCTCACGCTCCTCCGGAGCCTTGTCGATGTTCTCGAACTCCGTGAACGAGTTGCCCGGCACACGGTCGGCCAGGGTCTTCGTGATCGCCGCAGTCAGCGTCGTCTTCCCATGGTCGATGTGACCCATCGTCCCCACGTTCACGTGAGGCTTGTTCCGCTCGAACTTCTCCTTGGCCATGGGAATGGCTGCCTTTCTGCTTATTTGCTCTCGGGGCTGGGCCCCAGTTTGGTGGACTTGGGTTACGCCCCGGTAACGCGGGCGACGATTTCTTCCTGCACGTTCCGCGGCGTCTGCTGGTAGCTGTGGAACTGCATCGTGTACTGGGCTCGACCCTGGGTCTTGGACCGCAGGTCGGTCGAGTAGCCGAACATCTCGGACAGGGGCACCTCGGCGGAGACGATCTGGTTGTTGCCGCGCTGCTCCATCTTGCCGACCTTGCCACGACGGGAGTTGAGGTCGCCGATGACGTCGCCCATGTAGTCCTCGGGGGTCACGACCTCGACGGCCATGATCGGCTCGAGCAGGACCGGGGCCGCCTTGCGGACCGCTTCCTTGAAGCCCATGGTGCCGGCGATCTTGAACGCCATCTCGGAGGAGTCGACGTCGTGGTAGTCACCGTCGACGAGGGTGACCTTGACGTCCACGACCGGGAAGCCGGCGAGCACGCCGTTGGTCATGGAGTCGGCCACGCCGTGGCCGACCGAGGGGATGTACTCCTTGGGGATACGGCCGCCGGTGATCTCGTCGGAGAACTCGTAGCCGCCGCCCGGGCCCGACGGGTCCAGCGAGATGATGATCTTGGCGTACTGGCCGGTACCACCGGTCTGCTTCTTGTGCAGGTAGGTGTAGTTCTGGACCGGCGACGTGATGGTCTCGCGGTAGGCGACCTGCGGCTTGCCGACGTTCGCCTCCACGTTGAACTCACGCATCATGCGGTCGACGAGCACCTCGAGGTGCAGCTCGCCCATTCCGGAGATGATGGTCTGGGCGGTCTCCTCGTCGGTCCGGACCTGGAAGGTCGGGTCCTCCTCGGAGAGGGCGAAGAGCGCCTTGGACATCTTGTCCTGGTCGGCCTTCGTCTTGGGCTCCACGGCCACGTGGATCACGGGGTCGGGGAACTCGAGCGACTCGAGCTGGATGAAGTGGTCCGGGTCGGTGAGGGTGTCACCGGTGCGGGTGTTCTTCATGCCGATGCCGGCGACGATGTCGCCTGCGTACACGGCCTCCTGCTCGATCTGCTCGTTGGCGTGCATCTCGAGGAGACGGCCGATGCGCTCCTTGGCGAGCGAGCGGGTGTTGGTGACCGTGCCACCCTTCTCGAGCTGGCCCGAGTACACACGGAAGTACGTGAGCTTGCCCACGTGGGGGGCGGTCATGATCTTGAACGCCAGGGCCGAGAAGGGCTCGTCGGAGGACGGCTTGCGCTCGGCTGGCTCGCCCTTCTTGTCCTCACCGGTGACCGGCGGGAGGTCGAGCGGGGACGGCATGTACCAGCACACGGCGTCGAGCAGGGGCTGCACACCCTTGTTCTTGAAGGCGGTGCCGTTGAGGATCGGGACCACGCCGTGGTTGATGGTGGCCTCACGCAGCGCGGCGCGGACCTCCTCGGGGGAGATCTCTTCGCCCTCGAGGTACTTGGTGAGGATGTTCTCGTCGGTCTCCGAGAGGACGTCCATGAGGGCCTCGCGGTACTCGTCCGCCTGGTCCTGCAGGTCATCGGGGATGTCGACGACGTCCCAGGACGCGCCCAGGTCCTCGCCGGACCAGATCCACGCCTTCATCGTGACCAGGTCGACGATGCCCTTGTAGTCCGCCTCGGCG
>CAJANQ010000409.1 GCA_903941145.1 uncultured Actinomycetes bacterium | reverse complement strand
TGCCCGCTTCCGCTGCAACTACCTTCACAACCATTGGGGCATGGCCGCCGTGCTGCGGCAGATCCCCTCCCGTATCCTGTCCTTCGAGCAACTCGCGCTCCCGGAGGCCTTGAAGAAGCTCTGCAACCTGCGCTCGGGTCTTGTCCTGGTCACCGGCCCCACCGGCTCCGGCAAGTCGACCACGCTCGCTGCCATGATCGGCTGGATCAACGAGCACAAGCCCGTGCACATCCTGACGGTCGAGGACCCGGTCGAGTACGTGCACCCGCCCAAGACGGCCCTGGTCAACCAGCGCGAGGTCGGCGCGGATGCCCACTCGTTCGAGGACGCACTGCGCGCCGCACTCCGTGAGGACCCCGACGTGGTGCTGGTGGGCGAGATGCGCGACCTGGAGTCGGTCGCCCTCACGCTCACCCTGGCCGAGACCGGCCACCTGGTGTTCGCCACGCTCCACACCAACGACACCGCCCAGACCATCGACCGCATCATCGACGTGTTCCCGCCGGCCCAGCAGGAGCAGGTGCGGACCCAGCTGTCCATGGCGCTGCAGGCAGTCATCGCCCAGCGGCTGATCCCCAAGATCGGCGGCGGCCGCGTGGCTGCCTACGAGATCCTGATCGGCACCAGCGCCGTGTCGAACCTCATCCGTGAGGGCAAGATCCGCCAGATCCGCAACGTGCTGGCCACCGGCGCCCGCGACGGCATGCAGGTGATGGAGCAGTCGCTCGGCCAGCTGGTCGCCCGCGGCGTCATCTCCATGGAGGAGGCCGTGGCGGTCAGCTCCTACCCCGAGGACATCGCCGGCTACCAGGCCCAGGCGCTGGCCTCGCTCGGCTGACCCGGTCCCTCACGCTGCCGTCCTCGCGGGGCACAGTACGCACATGACCCCCACCACCTGGGTGCTCGTCGTCTTTGGCGTGCTCGTGATGTTCCTGCTGGCCTCGTTCACCAACGTGGTGATCGACCGCATGCCCCGCGCCCTCGAGGAGCCCAACCAGTACGGCGAGCTGTGGGACACCCGCACGTGGGGCGAGGTCGTGTCGGGCCGCAGCCGCTGCTCGTCCTGTGGTGCCGAGGTGCACTGGTACGACAACGTGCCGGTGCTCTCGTACCTGCTGCTGCGCGGCAGGTGCCGGGCCTGCGGCGAGAAGTACGGCGCGTTCCACGTGCTGGTCGAGCTGGCCGTGCCGCTGGTGGCGGTCCTGGTCACCTGGGGCGTCGTGCACTACCAGGGGTGGTCGTGGGTCCTGCTCCCGTACCTGTTCCTGGTGCCGGTGGGCACGGCGCTGTCGGTCATCGACCTGCGGACGCTCATCGTGCCGACCCGGATCATCTGGCCGTCGGCGGCCGTCATGGCGGTGCTGTGCGTGGTCGCGGCGCTGGCCGAGGGGGAGCCCACCTGGCTCCTGGGCGTCGTCATGGGCGTGGTGGCGTTCGCCGGCCCGTTGTTCCTGCTCTGGTTCATCGTCCCGACCGGCATGGGGTTCGGCGACGTGCGCCTGGCCACGATGCTCGGCCTCCCCATCGGCCTGGCCGCCATGAGTACGGGCCGCAGCTTCGGGTGGGCGGCCCTCCTGGCCGCCATGTGCCTGCTGGCCAGCTCGGTGATCGGGTTCGCGATCGCGATCCCGGGACTGATGGTCGGCAACCGCAAGGTGCCGTTCGGCCCGGCGCTGGTGATGGGCACGCTGCTCTGCGTCACCCTGGCCGAGCCGATCCTCGCCGCCTTCGGCTGACCCCCCCTCTCCCGCTCCGCCCCGCGCACCTCTCCCGAAATCTGGCTCCTCGTAGCGCTCGGCGCTCCGATTCCGTCCTGAGTTCGACGGAGGCGAGTGAGGCGGCGGAGGTCGCCAGGGGTCAGGCGGGCTGGACGGCTGCGGACACCACGTGGATCGTTCTGTTCGACGCGGCGATGTCGTTCTTGGTGATCGGTGCACCGCCGACCGACACCGCCGTGCCCTTGACGACCACGGCGAGCTTGTCCCCGCCGACCGTCGTGACGTTCTTGCCGTTCTTCTCGAACAGGTCACCGAAGGTGAGCCGGCCCTTGAGCAGCTGCTGTTCGACGAACGCCGCGGCTGCCACCTTGTCCGACGTCAGTCGCTCGGTCTCGGCCGCCCCAAGCGCCTCGAACGCCGCCTCGCTCGGCGCCAGGAGCGTGACCGGCCCCTTGCCCTTCAGCTCGCCGTTGGCCCCGGCGGTCTTCACCACCTTCTCGAACGTGGCGTACTGGGCGTCGCGGGTCAGCAGGCTGGCGATGGTGAAGTCCTTGGACACGGGCGCCTTGGCCGTCGTCGGCACTGCCTTGGCCGTGGTGGTCGGCTTCTTGGCGGTCGACGCGGTGGCCGACCCGCCGTCGGAACAGGCGCCGGCCGACAGTGCAAGGACCACTGCCGCCGCCGCAGCGAGGGTGGTCCGTGCGGTGCGGTTGCCGGCAGGTCGACGCATGCCGTCACCCTAGGACAGGCCTGTTCCGGCACCGGGTGCACCCCCAGGTTGGCGCGGGACTTTCCGGGCGGTCGTCGGTACCCTCGGGGAAGACGGCGGGGCTGCTGCCCGGCCGGACGTGCGGGAACAGGACAGGACTCAGGCCGATGACCCAGGGACGGGCGATCCGACTGCTGCGAGGCATGGGCTTCGCGATGGCCACCATCGCGGCTGTCGTGGTCTTCGCCGTCGGCGCCCGCAACGGGGTGCAGGACTGGACCATCCCTGCACTGCTGCTCGTCGGGATCCTGGTGTTCGTGCTGCACGTGGCGACCCTGGCCTTCGCCACCGACGGCGACGTGGCGACGACCACCCGTCAGGTCGTCGAGTACGAGATGGTGCCGCAGGGGTTCGCCGCACCGGCCGGCCCGGCTGCAGTCTTCGACCCGACTGCCACCGCCGGTGTGCCGGCCCCCGGTCTGGTCGCGGCGACGGTGCCGGGCCTGGGTGCCATGGTGATCCAGGAACCCCCGCCCGAGTCGTTCCCCGACGCCGGCAACTCCCACGACAAGCGCTACACCGTGACCGAGGCCGGTCCGCCGCCGCTGCACGAGGTGCTGGTCGACCGCCCCGCTCCGTCTACCGCGCCAGCGACGTTCGAGGAGGACTCCGACGACTCGGTGTACCTCGACAGCCGCCCCCAGCGCGACGACGAGCCGATGGTCCAGCGCTTGCTGCACGGCGAGCCGCCGGCCGTGGACTCGAGCGACGACGTCTCGGCGCCTGCGGTGCACACCGAGGCTGCTGCGCAGCCGACGTCGCTGCCCGGACCGACCGGACCCCGGCTGTCGGGGCCGTCGACAGCCGCGGTGCCCGGCTGGTGGATGGCCTCGGACGGGAACTGGTACCCGCCCGAGCTGCACCCCGACATGACCTCCCGCGGCCAGGGCTGAGTGCCGGG
>CAJANQ010000408.1 GCA_903941145.1 uncultured Actinomycetes bacterium | reverse complement strand
CGACGACCCTGCTGGTGGCCCCCGAGCGGCTCAGGAACGAGGTGCTGTCCGCAGCGTCGGTCGGTGGCGCGACCGGCCGTCCCTGGCCGGGCGACGGATTCCCGCCCGGTCCCCGGCGCGCCGGACGGCGTGCGGTGGCGGCGCTGGTCGTCGCGCTACTCGTCCTCGTCGCCCTCGTCGGCACGCTCTCGGCCGACAGCCCGACACCGTCCGTCTCCACGACCTCCACGACGGTGACCTCGACCACGACGACGTCGTCGTGCACGACCACCACGGCCCTGGCACCGACGGCCACGCCCACCGTCCCGGTGGAGCCGTCGGTGACGGCGGAGGCCCCGGTCACCACGACGACGGCTCCGCCGGCCCGGCCGGGGTCGCCGTCGACCAGGGGGAGGCCGTCGGCGCCCACCACTACGTCGTCGACCTCGTCGACGTCGTCGACGACGACCACCACCGTCCGTCCGCCGTCGGTCCCGAAGTACCCCACGTTGCCGTCGTTCCCGAGGATCACCGTCCCGACGTCGGTGCCGCTGATCTGACGACGTCGTGGTCGTCTGGCTGGCAGTTCAGGCGAGCAGCTCGGACAGCGCAGCCGCCGCGCGGCGGCCGGTGCCGATCGAGGCCGGGATCCCCACGCCCTCGTAGGCCATGCCGGCCAGCCGGACCTGCGGCGCGTCGGCGCCAAGCTGTTCGGTGACCTGGCGCACCAGATCGCCGTGTCCGGGCCGGTACTGCGGGAACCCGTCGGTCCACCGCGTGATGCGCACGGCCACCGGCGCGGCCGTGATGCCCATGGTGGTGGCCAGGTCCTCGAGCACGGCCGCAGTGACCTGCTCGTCGGAGAGCGTGCGCCCCCGGTCGTCGCCGTCGTGGCCGACCGACGCCCGGACGACCACGTGCCGGCCGTCGTCCCAGTGGGCCCACTTGACCGACCCCCACGACGCTGCCGTGATGGTGGTGCTGGCGGAGTGGGGGACGAGCATCCCCGCCGCGTCGAGCGGTCCGGGCACGTCGTCGCGGTCGAACACCAGCGTGGTGAAGGCCACCGACACGTGGTCGACGCTGCCGAGCAGGTCGGCCGCACCCGGGCTCACTGCGCTGACCAGCCGTGCTGCCACGTTGGCCGGGGTCGCCACCACGACGGCGTCCGCCGTGAGCTCGTCGTCGGCGGTCGCCACGAGCACCTGCTTGCCGTCGGCGGTGAGCGAGCCGACCGGGGCCGCCGTGCGCACGTCCACCCCCTGGTCGACGAGCGCCTCGACCAGTCGGTCGACCAGACGCTGGGACCCGCCGAGCGGCGTCAGGAAGACAGGACCGTCGGCCGGCACGGCGTTGGTGGCGGCCGCCGAGGTCAGCGACCCGCCGGCCCGTGCGGCCGCGGCAATGGGCGGCGCCACCGCCTGCAGGCTCATGCGGTCGATGTCGCCGGCGTTGATGCCGCCGAGGAGCGGACCGACGATGCGTTCGACGGTGGTGGCCCCCAGCCGCTCGCGCAGATAGGGGCCGATGGCGACGTCGCCAGTCAGCGGCGCGTGGTCAGCACTGTCGGCCGAGACCAGCTCGGCCACGCCGTCGGGACCGAGGACCGCCGCGACCTCGGGATCGTGCACGTCGAGGGGGACGCCGAGCGCGGTGCGCGCCGGGAGCATGCGCAGCTCGCCGTCCACGAACACCTTGGCCCGGCCCATGGCGGGCGACGTGAGCTCGTCGGTGAGTCCGAGCTCCTCGCACAGCTGCACGGCCTCGGGGCGCCGGGCCAGGAACGCGTCGGCGCCCTCGTCGATGCGCAGTGACGTGCCGTCAGGCAGGGACATGTCGGTCGTGAGCAGCTTGCCGCCGGTGCGGGGTGCCGCCTCGAGCACCACGACGTCGTCGAACCTGCCGCGCTGCACCGCCTCCCAGGCGGCGGCGAGACCGGCGACGCCTGCGCCGACGACGACGAGCCGGGTCACGGTCCGGCGAGCTCCCGGACCTTGTCGGTCAGCGTCGCCATCACGGCCGGGTCGGCGTTCACGACGTCGGTGCGGGCGAACGCCAGTCCGACCTCGTCGGCGACGCCCTTGGCCTCGATGTCCAGGTCGAAGAGCACCTCGAGGTGGTCGGCGGTGAAGCCCTGGGGCACCACGACGATGCCCTCGGCCGCACCGGTCGCGGCCAGCTCGCGGATGATGTCGAGGATGTCCGGGCCGCGCCACGGCTCGGGGGTCCTGCCGGCCGACTGCCAGCCGATGCCCCAGCCGGCCCAGCGGTCCAGCCCGACACGGTCGGCGATGGCCGTGGCCGAGGCCTCGAGCTGCTCGGGGTAGGGGTCGCCCTCCAGCACCCGCTCGGGCAGCGAGTGGGCGGTGAACACGACCTTGGTGGCCTGCGGCATGTTGGCGAGCTGCTCGGCCAGCGAGGCGGCCTGGTGCGCGACGTAGGCGTCGGTCAGGTGCCACGAGTCCAGACCGACGAACGGGATGCCCGCTGCGG
>CAJANQ010000407.1 GCA_903941145.1 uncultured Actinomycetes bacterium | reverse complement strand
GTCACGAACTCGGACGTACCGGCGACCTTGAAGTCCATGTCGCCGAAGGCATCCTCGGCGCCGAGGATGTCGGTCAGGGTCGTGTACTTGCCCTCGGCATAGACGAGGCCCATGGCGATACCGGCGACGGGCGCCTTGATTGGCACACCGGCGTCCATGAGCGACAGGGTCGACGAGCAGACCGAGGCCATGGAGGTCGAGCCGTTGGAGCTCAGGACCTCGGACACCAGGCGCAGCGTGTAGGGGAACTCCTCGAGCGAGGGGATCACCGGGAACAGCGCACGCTCGGCGAGGGCGCCGTGGCCGATCTCACGACGCTTGGGACCACGCATGAAGCCGGTCTCGCCGGTCGAGAACGGCGGGAAGTTGTAGTGGTGCAGGTACCGCTTGCGCGACACCGGGTCGATGCCGTCGATCATCTGGTCCATCTTCTTCATCCCGAGGGTGGTGAAGTTCAGGACCTGGGTCTCGCCACGCTGGAACAGGCCAGTGCCGTGCGCCGTGGGGAGCAGGCCGACCTCGGCCGAGAGCGGCCGGATGTCGGTCGGGGTACGGCCGTCGATGCGGGCACCCTCGTTGACGATGCGGGAACGGACGGTCTCCTTGGAGAGCGCCTTGAACGCTGCGCCGGTCTGCTTGGTGACGAGCGCCAGGTTGCCGTCGTCGCCGACGATCTTCGGGACGACAGTCTCGAGCACCTCGGACTTGAGGGCCGACTCCGCGGCGGTGCGCTCGGACTTGTCGGCGATCTGCATGATGTCGCCGATCTTGGCGCCGGCCACGTCCTTGACCGCGGCGGCGATCTCGTCGGTGTAGTCGATCTGCTCCTCGAAGGTCATCGGGGTGATCGGGCCCTTGGCGGCGATCACCTTCTCGACGAGCTCACGCTGCATCGCGATCTGCTCCTTGATCCACTTCTTGCACTCCTCGAGCGCAGTGGCAAGGGCGGCCTCGTCGACCTTGGGGGCGCCGTTGGTGTAGAGCTCCCAGGACGCCTCGGTGCCGCCGGCCTCGACCATCATGACGGCGACATCGCCGTCGGCGAGCTCACGGCCGGCCACGACGACCTCGAAGGTCGACATCTCGCCCTCGGCGTAGGTCGGGTGGGCCAGCCACTCGCCCTCCGGCGTGTAGGCCAGGCGAACGGCGCCGATGGGGCCGTCGAACGGGATGCCCGAGATCATCAGCGCGGCCGAGGCGGCGTTGATGGCGAGCACGTCGTACGGGTTCTCCTGGTCGGCGCCCATGACGGTGCCCACCACGTGGACCTCGTTGCGGAAGCCGTCGGGGAACGACGGGCGCAGGGGGCGGTCGATGAGACGGCAGGTGAGGATCGCCGACTCGGGCGCACGGCCCTCACGACGGAAGAACGAGCCGGGGATCTTGCCCGCGGCGTACATGCGCTCCTCGATGTCGACCGTCAGCGGGAAGAAGTCGATCCCTTCACGGACGTGCTTGGCTGCGGTGGCGGCCACGAGGATCCGGGTGTTGCCCAGTCCGGCCATGACGGCGCCGTCGGCGAGATGGGCGAACTTGCCCGACTCGAGGAACATGAGCTTGTCGTCGTCGCCACCGATCGGTGACTCAACGCGCTGGGTTTCGGCCATGAGGCCCTCCTTGGGTCGCGGTTCGACCCGTCTGGTGCGGCAGGCCAGTTCCCAGTTGTCGATCCCCGAACTCACCTTCGGACCCGGCCCAGCAGGGGGCTCCAGGGAGGTGGTTCGGACATCGGCGACCGGCAACCGACCGACTCGCCGCACGTGTTGTTGCCGACAGGGTAGTTGAGAAACCCCGCCGTGGGTTGATCCTGACCGGATCGGCGCGCCGGCAGGGGTCGCTTGCTGTGGGAACCTCTGGGTATGCGCACCAACAAGAAGCTGCTCGGAGTACTCGCAGCGGCCGCCCTCGTGGTGGTCGGCGGGGTCGTGGCGTTCCTGACCCTCGGAGGGGGCGACGGGCCCGCTCCGCTGTCCCTCGACGAGTCGACCAGCACGACCGCCGCCGCCGGAGGGGCGCCGACGACGGCCGCCGGGTCGCCCGACGGCGACTGGAAGGTGACCGACGAGTCGCAGGCCGGCTACCGGGTGCTCGAGGACCGCCTCGGCG
>CAJANQ010000406.1 GCA_903941145.1 uncultured Actinomycetes bacterium | reverse complement strand
CGTCGACCACCAGGTGGCGGGCCTCGGCGGGCACGGTGTCCACGTTGGGGTTGCCGGTGCAGGCGGAAAGGACCTCGATGGCCTGCTCGACGCTGTGGCCACGGTCGCCGGCGACACCTACCTGGGTGAGGAACGTGCGCTGCTGCTCGACGCCATGGAGCCAGAGCCGCCAGCGACGGCCGGTACCGACCTCGGTGATCCGGGCCAGCAGGCCGAAGCGCAGCAGCAGGAGCTGGAGGTCGTCGAGCAGACGGCGCTGCGTCGAGGTGGCGGTGATCCGGACGAGCGGCTTGCCGCGCAGCTCTGCGACCCCGACCGAGCCCACCATTCCGAACAGCTCCGAGAGCACCTGGGCCAGGCGGTCCGCGGGAAGACCGTGCGCTTCGTCGGGCACGCGGCCGCGCTCTACGGCCTGACGGGCCAGATCGACGGCAGGCGTGCCGGCGTCGAGCAGCACCTGCTCCGGCGAGCGCACGACCCGGGGGGTGGCGATGCGGGTACCGACCACGAGCTCGTCGAGCCGTGACCATCCCTGCACCGTGCGGAACGGGTGGTTGGCGGACGCCACGACCTCACGGCCGGAGGCGAGCTTGAGCAGGAACGTCGGCTTGGTACCACTGGGGAACGCGTGCGTGAGGACGCCGGGCTCCATGGTCCAGTCGTCGGTGAGGGTCCAGACGGGGACGTCGGTCTCACCGGTGGCGGCGAGCTCGCCGATGGTGGTCTCGGTGTTGGTGTCGGCCCGGAGCACCCGGGTCTCTCCCACCAGGCAGCCCGACTCACGGAGGTCGGCGAGGATCGGCCGCTTGTCGGCGCGCAGCTCGAGCTGACGGGACAGCTGGGAGAGCGCGATGACCGGCACCTCGAGCTCGCGGGCCAGGACCTTGAGGCCGCGGGAAATCTCGGCGACCTCGACCTGACGATTCTCTGCGCCGCTGCGGCCCGACATGAGCTGGAGGTAGTCGATGACGATGAGGCCGAGCGGCTCGTCGAGCTCGTCGCGCAGGCGGCGGGCCTTGGACCGGATCTCGGTGACCGTGAGCGCCGGGTTGTCGTCGATCCACATGCGACCGTCACCCAGGCGGGCCATGGCGCGGGTGATCTTGGTCCAGTCGGGGTCGGTGAGCCGGCCGGTGCGGAGCTTGGACGCCTCCAGGCGGGCCTCGGCCGCGATGAGGCGCTGGGTGAGCTCGAGATGGCCCATCTCCAACGAGAAGAAGAGGACCGGACGGCTCTCGCGGATGGCGGCGTGCGCCGCGACGCCCAGGGCGAACGCCGTCTTGCCCATGGCAGGACGGGCACCGATCACGATGAGGGCTCCAGGCTGCAGGCCGGCCAGGAGCTGGTCCAGGTCGGTGAAGCCGGTGGGCGTGCCGGTGACGTCCTCGCCCAGCTCGTTGAGCATCTCGAGCCGCTCGAGACCGTCCTCGAGGAGCTTGCCGATGGGCTGGAGGGTGTCGGCGTTGCGGCGTTTGGCGACCGCGTAGACCTTGGTCTCTGCGGCGTCGATGGTGGTCTCGACGTCGTCGAGCGGGGCGTACCCGAGCTCGGCGACCTCACCGGCCACCGTGATGAGCCGGCGCAGCAGCGCCTTCTCGCTCACGATCTTGGCGTAGTACTCGGCGTTGGTGATGGCCGGGGTGCGGGCCTGGAGCGTGATGAGCGCCGACGCGCCACCGACGGCGTCGAGCAGGTTGACCCGGTCGAGCTCCTCGGCGACGGTCACCGGGTCCACGCCCTGAGCGGCGCCGTAGAGGGACTGGATGGCCTCGAAGACGTGCCGGTGCGAGGGCTTGTAGAAGTCCTCGGCCTGGACGATGGACGACACGGCAGAGATGGCAGTGTCGGCCAGCAGCATGGCGCCGAGCAGGGACTCCTCGGCGTCGATGCTGTGGGGAGGGACCCGCACGGCAGAGTTCTGCGGTGACCGGGTGGGGGCGTCAGTCATTGCCGCCATCCTTCTGGCGACTGCCTGTGGGCATCCAGAGGATGACCACGGAAATTCCGCTGAATTTCCTGTGTTCTGCCTGTGGACAAGGTGTGGGTGGCGAGGGCTGTCTGTGGATGGCCGACAGCCAACCAGCACCCTCCGACACTCCCGCCGGATCCTCGGGCTCTACCCCGGCGAATCACTTTCACAACGAACGCTGCCCACGCACTCGGCGTGGGCAGCAGCTCAGTTCATTCGGGCGGGAGGGCTAGCCCTGCTCCGCCTTGGCGTAGGCCACCACGGCGTTGGCGTGACCGTGGCCCAGGCCGTGCTCCGACTTGAGCCAGTTCACGACCTCCATGTGCGCCTCGCCGGCGGCGAGGTGCTCACGAGCCATCCCGAGCCAGTGCTCGATCGGCTGGCCGTACTTCTTCTCGATCGAGGGGAAGTAGGACGCGGGGCCCTTGACCTTCTCCTCGGCCACGGGGCTCAGGCCTCGACGACCTCGACGACGAGGGTGAACTCGACGTCAGCGTGCGGACGGACCGTCACCTCGTGGGTGCCGAGCTCCTTGATGGGCTCGTCGAGGGCGACCCACTTGCGCTCGAGCGAGATGCCCGAGTCAGAGGCCACCGCAGAGGTGATCTCGGCGACGCCGACCGAGCCGAAGAGCTTGCCGCCCTCACCGGCGCGGTGCGCCACCGTGACCGGCTTAGCCGAGACGGCCTTGGCCAGGGTCTCGGCGGACTCGCGGTCGCGGACGTCCTTCAGGTCGCGTGAGCGGCGCATGGCAGCGGCCTGCGCCTCGGCGCCGGCGGTCGCCGCGATGGCCAGGCCACGGGGCTCGAGGAAGTTGCGGGCGTAGCCCTTGGACACCGAGACGATGTCGCCGCGCTTGCCGACACCGTCGACATCGGCGCGCAGGATGACGTTGACGGAGCTCACTCGGCCACCTCCTCGGTCTCGACGACCTCGACGACCTCGGTCTCGACAACCACTGCCTCAGTGGTCTCGACACCTTCGCCGGTGGTCTCTTCTGCGCCCTCGAACTCGGCCGGAGCCTCGTTGCGCTCGCCACGACGGTCGTCACGGTCACGGTCGCCACGACGGGCGCCGCGCTGGGTGGTGACACGGTTGGCGTAGGGGATGAGCGCCATCTCACGGGCGTTCTTGATCGCCATCGCGACGGCCCGCTGCTGCTGGACGTCGTTGCCGGTCACGCGGCGCGAGCGGATCTTCGCCCGGTCGGACACGAACCGGCGGAGCAGGTTCACGTCCTTCCAGTCGACGTACTCGACCTTCTCGGTGTTGAGGACCGAGACCTTCTTCTTCATGCGGCGGCCGTCGGCCTTGCCCTTACCGCCACGCTTCATCGGGGGCTTACCCATCAGAACGGCTCCTCGTCGTCGTTGTAGGCGGGCGGCGCGGACTGCGGGACGGGAGCGGAGTCGAAGCCGCCCCCACCACCGCCGCCACCGCGGCGCTCGGTCTT
>CAJANQ010000405.1 GCA_903941145.1 uncultured Actinomycetes bacterium | reverse complement strand
GACTACCGCCACCCGGCGGTCGTGGCCCAGGAGCTGGCGACCATCGACCGGCTCAGCGGCGGCCGCCTCGAGGTCGGCATCGGCGCCGGCTGGAAAGCCACCGACTACGCGGCCGCGAACATCCCGATGGACAAGCCGTCGGTGCGGATCGCCCGGCTCGAGGAGGCCGTGCAGGTCATCAAGGGGCTCTGGGCCGACGGCCCGTTCAGCTTCGCTGGCGAGCACTACACGATCACCGAGATGGACGGGGCACCCAAGCCGGTGCAGACACCCCGCCCGCCGATCGTGATCGGGGGCGGTGGTCAGAAGGTGCTGTCAGTGGCCGGGCGCCACGCCGACATCGTCCACCTCAACCCGTCGCTTCCGGCCGGTGTGATCGACGAGCGCGCCGGGGCGACGGCCACCGTCGAGTCGACCGACCAGAAGATCGCCTGGGCCAAGGAGGCCGCCGGCGACCGGGCGGAGGAGCTGACGTTCGCCGTGCGGGTCCACCTGGCCGTGGTGACCAAGGACGACGCCGAGCGCCGGGAGATCATCGAGCTGCTCGCCGGCGGGTTCGGCCTGTCGCCCGAGCAGGCCGAGGTCACGCCGCACGCGCTGTGCGGGACCGTCGAGCAGATCTGCGAGGACCTGGAGGCCCGCCGCGAACGGTTCGGGATCTCCGACATCGGGATCTCGGCCTCGGTCATGGACGCCATGGCGCCCGTGATCGGCCGGATGGCCGGGAACTAGGCCCCGGCCGAGGGTCAGGCGACCCGGCCGTAGCCGCTGGGGTTGCGCAGCGGGCCGACGCCGACCGTCTTGCCGGTCCGCGGCGAGTGCATGACCTGCCCGCCACCGATGTACACCGAGACGTGGTGGATCGGGCTGCCGTAGAAGACCAGGTCACCAGGCTGCAGCTGGGCGGCCGAGATGCGCTGGGTGGCCGAGTACTGGGCCCGGGAGGTGCGGGGCAGGTTCTTGCCGGCGGCACGCCAGACGAAGGACGAGAAGCCCGAGCAGTCGAACCCAGTGGCGGGCGAGGTACCGCCCCAGCGGTACGGGGTGCCGAACACGGAGCGGCCGGCGGCGAGCACGGCGCCGACACCGCTCGAGGGCGCTGCGGCGGGCAGCGGGGCTGCGGCCGCGGGTGCTGCCGGAGCAGCAGCACGGGGCGCCGGCGCGGCAGCACGGGGGGCAGGCGCGGCGGCACGAGGCACGGTCACCACGACGGTCCGTCCGTTGCGGACGACCTTCTTGGTGGTGGGTGCCACGACGACCTGACGGGCAACGGCGGCCTGACGGGCGGCAGCGGCCTCTGCCGCGGCAGCCAGACGGGCCTGCTCCGCGTCGATGGCGGCGCGCAGCTGCTCGTTGGCACCGGCGAGCAGGCGCTCCTGGGCGGCCACACTGGCCGACACCTTGGACTTCAGCTGCGCCACGCTGTTCTTCTTGGCAGCGACGCGCTCGTTGGCGGCGTCGAGGGACTTGCGGCTGTCGGCCAGGTCGGACTCCCGGGCCGAGAGGTCGTCGGCCATCTGAGTACGGTCGCCCTGCAGGACGTCGAGCATGACCTTCTGGTTGACCGACCGGTTGGGGTTGCCGGCGCTGTAGGCGGCCTTTGCGTCCGAGCCGGCGCCGACGTAGGCGGCCACCACGTAGGTGCCGGCCTGCGAGCGGGCCCGGTCGAGCTTGGTGCGGGCGGCAGCGACCTCTGAGCGGTTGTCGTCGAGCTTCTTCTGCAGGGTCTTGAGCTCTTCCTCGGCGGTGAGGAAGTCCTCGTTCAGGCTGGCGGACTGCATGCGCAGACGGTCGAGCTCCTTGGCCAGCTTGGCGACCTTGGCGCGCTGGCTACCCACGTCCTGGGCCCCTGCGGTCTGGGCCGTGCCCAGTACTGCGGTGACTGCGACGACGGCCATCAGTGCGGCGGCGATGCGTCGTGCTGCGGACCGGTTGACGGTGCGCGGCGAACGGGAGGGGGGCTGAGGGGAGCTCATGACCGGGTCAGTCAATCACGCGATGACGAACATTACAAACATGTTGCGGTTTCACTGTGACCACTGTCATGTAACACGACTGTGATTCCGCGACCGGCGGAACGCACTCCCCCGACCCGCAGGTCAGGGGGCGGGCAGGACTACTCCCACTCGATGGTGCCGGGCGGCTTCGACGTGATGTCGTAGGCCACCCGGTTCACGCCCGGAACCTCGTTGATGATCCGGTTCGCCATGCGGTCGAGGACCTCGTAGGGGATCCGCGCCCAGTCGGCGGTCATGGCGTCCTCGGACGTCACGGCCCGGATGATGACGGGGTACCCGTAGGTGCGCTCGTCGCCCATGACACCCACGGTGCGGATGTCGGGCAGCACGGCGAACGACTGCCAGATCTCGCGCTCGAGGCCGGCGATCTTGAGCTCCTCGCGCACGATCGCGTCGGCCTCCTGGAGCACCTCGACCTTGTCGGGCGTGACCTCGCCGATGATGCGCACGCCCAGGCCCGGCCCGGGGAACGGCTGGCGCCAGACGATCTCGTCGGGCAGTCCCAGCTCGTGGCCCACGGAGCGGACCTCGTCCTTGAACAGGCTGCGCAGCGGCTCGACCAGGTCGAAGTCCAGGTCGTCGGGCAGGCCGCCCACGTTGTGGTGGCTCTTGATGGTCGAGGCGTGCGCCGTGCCCGACTCGATCACGTCGGGGTACAGCGTCCCCTGGACCAGGAACTTGGCGTCGGTGACCTGCTCGCGGGCGTCCTCGAACACCCGGATGAACAGCTCGCCGATGGCCTTGCGCTTGGCCTCGGGCTCGGTCGTGCCGGCCAGCCGCTCGAAGAACCGGTCGGCGGCCTTCACGTGGATGAGCTCGATGCCCTGGTGGCGCTCGAAGGTCTCGACGACCTGCTCGCCCTCGTTCTTGCGCATGAGGCCGGTGTCGACGAACACGCACGTGAGCTGGTCGCCGATGGCCTTGTGCACGAGCGCCGCGGCGACCGCCGAGTCGACGCCGCCGGACAGGCCGCAAATGGCCCGGCCGTCGCCGACCTGGGCCCGGATCTGCTCGACGGCCTGCTCGATGAAGTTCTCCATCGTCCAGGACGAGTCGATGCCGGCGAGGCTGTGGAGGAACTGGACGATGACGTCCTGGCCGTGCGGCGTGTGGGCCACCTCCGGGTGGTACTGCACGCCGTAGATGCGCCGGTCGTGGCACTCGATGACGGCCATCGGGGCACCCGGGGTGGCCGCCGTGGCGACGAACCCCTCGGGCGTCTCGGTGACGGCGTCGAAGTGGCTCATCCACACGGTCTGGGCCTCGGGCAGGCCAGAGGGGAGCAGCTCGGACTCCACACCCTCGGTGCGGTGCATGGTCGTGCGGCCGTACTCGCCGCCGTCGCCGCGGCCGACGGTGCCGCCGAGCTGCTGGGCGATGAGCTGGGCGCCGTAGCAGATGCCCAGGATCGGGATGCCGAGGTCGTAGACGCCCGGGTCGATGGCGGGCGCGCCCTCGACGTGGACCGACTTGGGGCCGCCCGAGAAGATGATGGCGGCCGGGGCCCGCTCGGCCAGCTCGGCCGCCGTGATGCTGTGCGGCACGATCTCGGAGTAGACGCTCGCCTCACGGACGCGCCGGGCGATCAGCTGTGCGTACTGTGCGCCGAAGTCGACGACCAGGACGGTGGGGACGCCCCTCACCTGGGGACCGCTCACCGCTGGCCCCCGGGCCGCACCGTCGGCGGGGCGACCACCATGAGCTCGGCCTTCTGCAGGTCCTTGAGCGTGGGGTGCCCCGTCATGGCCATGGCCTTGCGCAGGGCGCCCATCAGGTTGGCGCGGCCGTCCGCGCGCTCGGCCGGACCGTTCAGGATGCGCTCGAGCGAGGCAACCGTCTCGACCTTGCGGACCCGGCCACGGGGCAGGGTCGGGTGCACGGCCGAGTGCGACCACATGACGCCGCCGGCCGGGGCCTCGGTGGCCGCGGCGAGCGGCGAGGCGAGCATGACGGCGTCGGCGCCGCAGACCACGGCCTTGGCAATCTCGCCGCCGTTGACCATGCCGCCGTCGGCGATGACGTGGCAGTAGACGCCGGTCTCGTCGAGGTGGCGCATGCGGGCCGCACGGGCGTCCGCGATGGCAGTGGCGTGGGGGCTGCCCACGCCCAGGACGTCCTGGGTGGTCGAGGTGAACCCGGAGCCCACTCCCACCAGCACGCCGGCCGCACCGGTGCGCATCAGGTGGAGGGCGCTCTCGTAGCTGGCGCAGCCGCCCACGATCACAGGGACCTCGAGCCGGCGGACCAGCTGCTTCAGGTCGAGCGAGTGCTCCTCGGTCTT
>CAJANQ010000404.1 GCA_903941145.1 uncultured Actinomycetes bacterium | reverse complement strand
TGCACGCGCAGATGCCTCCATGCCGTAGCAGACCCAAATGTTGCCGACCGCTCGTTGCAGCAGCGCAAGATCAGCTCGCGAGATGAGAAGTTCGTGGTGCTTCATTCTTGACCCTTCGTGAAGTGAATCTTCTGAACCCGGGGTGTTGAAGTTCGTCCACTGGAAAAGTGGAATTCGACGACCGGCGACCCGTCTGACGTCGAACGAGGGCGAAACACAATGCGGTCGCCGTGACGAAAGGTTGCCACAAGGGTGTCCCCTCGTTTCCGTGCGCTCACGGGAGAGGGCAGCCAGGTTCCGTTCTGCGCTTGGGCCCTGCGAATCTCCGCCGACGGACTCGCCGCTACCCCCTCCCATGCGCTCGCTCAATGTCGCTGGAGTGATGAACGAGTTCGACCTTGTCCATGATCGGGTGGAAGACGGACTCCTGCAGCGGCCCATGCACGAGAAGTCGCCGGGGTCGTGTCTGCCGAACGAGCTCGACGAGTCCATCACGGAAGTGTTGGCGGTCGTCGCGGTCCAGGCAGCAACCGTGCGGGGAGACTGCGCGGGTGGCTTCGGTGGGAAGGCCAAGGAAGCAGAAGTCAAAGTCCTCCCTGGTCGCCCAGCGGACTGTTGGCACGACCCGAAATCCGCGGGACTGGAAGAATGCGCCGACTGCTCTGCTCAGCCGGACGCTCAGGATTCGTTCATGTCTCGGTGATGACCGGTAGACGGAGAAGTCGGGCGCGATCACCGCTGCGAAACCTTGGAATCGAGCAACGAGGCGGGTCGGATCCCGAGCTACTGGGTCCAACTTTCTGTCGCTGACGTAGAAGTGGACGGCCGCGGTAGAGCGATCAGGGGCTGATTTGAGCCGATCGAATGCCACCAAGTCAGTGATGTGCACTGAAAGGTGGTCCTTGTCAACGACCGGGATCTGTTCAGGCCCGCACCTTGCAACTGGTGGCAGCCACTTGCTGATGATGAGTGATGGCAACACGTCGGCGAGTGTGGCCGACGATGCTCACTTCACAATTGGCCAGTCCCGACGATGTGAGGCCGGCCGCCACGGTGTGCCCGCGCCAGTACAGGGAAGTTCGGCTCACATGGCTGCCCGGACAACGTCTGGCAAGGGAACCCTTCCGTGAGCACATTGTCTCCAGCGCTCTTCATCAGGTGCGTGCAGGTCAGGTGCCTAGGGAGTGGTTGACGAGGCCAAGGCGAGGAGTGCGTCGACCTCGGCGTCGGTGGTCGACCAGCTGGTGACGAAGCGGGCCAGCCCCACTCCCGGGTCGGGGGTCGGCAGCACGTAGAACTCGGCGCCCGCGGTGTGCCAGTCCTTGGCCACGGCGTGCGGCAGTTGCAGGAACACCATGTTGGTCTCGACCGGGTGCACTGGATGGTGGCCGGCGGCCACGAACCCGTCGGCCAGCCGTGCGGCGAGTGAGTTGGCGTGGGTGGCGTGGCGCAGCCAGGCCTCGTCGGTCAGCCAGCCCAGGAACTGCGCAGCCACCAGACGCTGCTTGGAGAGCAGGTGGCCGGTGCGCTTGCGGTGCCGCTCGGGCGAGGTCACGGCCTCGGGCCGGAACACCACGATGGCCTCGGCGGCCACGGCACCACACTTGGTGGCGCCCAGGCACAGCACGTCCACGCCGGACTGCCAGGTCAGCTGGGCGGGGGTCGCGCCGGTGGCGGCCACGGCGTTGGCGAACCGGGCGCCGTCCATGTGCACGCCGAGCCCCTCGGCGCGTGCGATCTGCGCGAGCGCCCAGACGTCCTCGGCCTGGTAGACGGTGCCGGCCTCGGTCGAGTTGGTGAGCGACAGCGTGGTGGGCGGCACCCAGTGGACGTCGTCCACCTGCAGCTCGAGGAACCTCGAGAGCGCGCCGGGGTCGAGCCGGCCGTCGGTGCCGTGCAGCGGCATGAGGGTGAGCCCGTTGCCGAGCACCGTCGGCGCGGCCAGCTCGTCGACCGCGACGTGCGCCTCGGTCTCGCAGACCACGCCGCCCCATGGCGGGTTCATTGCTGCGAGTGCGACCGAGTTGGACGCCGTGCCGGTGGCGACCGGGTACACCTCGACCGGGTGCTCGAACACCTCGGTCAGCCGCTCGACCAGCGCGGCCGAGGTGGGGTCGTTGCCGTAGGCCGGCGCGGTGCGCGCCGACTCTGCCGCGAGTGCGTCGAGCACCTCGGGGCAGACCCCCGAGTTGTTGTCCGACGCAAAGTGCACGGGTCAGCCGCGGTGGGCCAGGGCCAGGTCGGCCATGTCCCGCATGATGCGGACCAGCTCGAAGTCCTTGGGCGTGTAGACCGCGGCGACGCCCTGGGCGAGCAGCCGGGGCCGGTCGTCCTCGGGGATGATGCCGCCGGCCACAACGGGGGCGTCCACGCCGGCCTCGCGGACCAGCCGCACGACCTCGGGGACCAGCTCCAGGTGCGAGCCCGACAGGATCGAGAGCCCGATGATGTCCACGTCCTCGTCGCGGGCCGCGGCCGCGATCTGCGACGGGGTCAGACGGATGCCCTGGTAGACGACCTCCATGCCGGCGTCGCGGGCCGCCACCGCGATCTGCTCGGCGCCGTTGGAGTGGCCGTCCAGACCGGGCTTGGCCACGAGCAGCCGCGGCGGGCCGCCCGGGGTGGTCTGGAGCTCGGCCGCGATCTCGCGCAGGCCGGCGCTGCCGCCGCCCGCACCCGCCGCTGCGCCCACGCCGGTCGGGGCGCGGTACTCGCCGAACTCCTCGCGGAGGACGTCGGACCACTCGCCGGTGGTACCGCCGACCTCGGCCAGCGCGATGGTCGCCGGCATGATGTTCTCGTCGGTGCGGGCCACCCGGGCCAGCTCGGCGAGGGCCTTGTCGACGGCGCCCTGGTCGCGCTCGGCGCGCCAGCGCTGCACGTCGGCCACCATCTGCTCCTGCACGGCCGGGTCGACCTTCAAGATGTTGTCCTCGCCGGCGAGCGGCGAGTCGGCGGACTCGGTGAAGGCGTTCACGCCGATCACCTTCAGGTCGCCCGACTCGATACGGCGCATGCGCTCCGTGTGCGAGCGGACCAGCCGGCCCTTGAGCTCGTCGATCGCCTCGAAGGCGCCGCCCAGCTCGAGCACCTCGTCGAGCTCGGCCTGTGCGGCCTCCTCGAGCTCGGAGGTGAGACCCTCCATGACGTGGCTGCCCTCGAAGATGTCGGGGTAGTCGAGCAGGTCGGTCTCGAGCGCCAGCACCTGCTGCATGCGCAGCGACCACTGCTGGTCCCACGGGCGGGGCAGGCCCAGGGCCTCGTTCCACGCCGGGAGCTGCAGCGAGCGGGCCCGGGCATCACGGGAGAGCGTGACGCCCAGCGCCTCGAGCACGATGCGCTGCACGTTGTTCTCGGGCTGCGCCTCGGTGAGTCCGAGCGAGTTCACCTGCACGCCGTAGCGGAACCGGCGGGCCTTGGGGTCGGTGACGCCGTAGCGCTCCTCGGTGAGGCGGTCCCACATGCGGGTGAAGGCCCGCATCTTGGCGTTCTCCTCGATGAACCGGATGCCGGCGTTCACGAAGAACGACACCGACGCCACGACGGCGGCCATGTTCTCGGGCGCCACCTGGCCGGAGTCGCGCACGGCGTCGAGCACGCCGATGGCGCACGCGAGCGAGTAGGCGATCTCCTGCACCGGCGTCGCGCCGGCCTCCTGCAGGTGGTACGAGCACACGTTCATCGGGTTCCACTTGGGGACGTTCCCGTTGCAGAAGGCGAACATGTCCACGATCAGCCGGCGGCTCGGGACCGGCGGGAAGATGTACGTGCCGCGCGACAGGTACTCCTTCACTATGTCGTTCTGGGTCGTGCCCCGCAGCGCCGTGGACGGCACGCCCTGCTGGGCAGCGTTGGCCACGTAGAGGCCGAGCATCCACGCGGCGGGCGCGTTGATGGTCATCGACGTGTTCATCTCGCCCGGCGGGATGCCGTCGAGCAGCGTGCGCATGTGGCCCAGGTGGGCGACCGGCACACCCACCTTGCCGACCTCGCCCCGGGCCAGCTCGTGGTCCGGGTCGTAGCCGGTCTGGGTGGGCAGGTCGAAGGCGATCGACAGGCCCGTCTGCCCCTTCGCCAGGTTGGTCCGGTAGAGCTCGTTGGACGCTTTGGCCGTGGAGTGGCCGGAGTACGTACGCATGAGCCACGGACGGTCGCGCTCGGTCAGGGTCACCTCGTCAGACATACCGGCAGTCTCCCGCGCCGGGGCCCCGCCGTGGGAATCCTGCACCCCTCCCGCCGCCGAACTTGGGGCGGACGCGACGAGGCCGGACCCTGGGGTCCGGCCTCGGCGGGGGGTCATGCGGACCGGGGGGATGGTCCGTACGTACTGGGTACCGGGAGGGACGGAGCGGAGGCCGCGGTGCGCCGGTGCCCGAAGGCTCCGGTGGGCGATGCGTTGGAGGGAGTGTGCAACCCCCGCCCCGAGTGTCCCGGTGTGCCGGCGGGGGCGAAACCGCCGACGCAATTACTATCGGCGCACCGTGCAACTTCTTGAGCAGATCTTCGAAAACTTTCGGACCCCCGGCGGGGCGCTGCTCGGTGCTGAGCAGCAGCTCTTCCTGGGCGAGAACTTCTTCCCCTGGATGATGATCGCCATCGGCGGCGCGCTGGTGGTGGGCAACCTCCTGGCGTGGTTCCGCCCGCCCGCAGCGGCGGAGGGCAAGAAGCCGCCGCTGAGCCGCACCATCACCATGTCGGTGCTGGGTGCGCTGGCGCTCGGCTGGGGCCTGATCACGATCCTGGCGAGCTGAGGCCAGCGCCATGGGGGAGGACAGCACGGGGGTAGGGCCCGCGACCGGCCAGGTCCGGCTCCGCACCGACGGCCTCACCGTGCGCCACGGCGGGGTGGTGGCGCTCAGTCATGTGTCGCTGCAGGTCCACGCCGGCGAGGTGGTCGGGCTCATCGGTCCGAACGGGGCCGGGAAGTCCACGTTCGTCGACGCGGTGGGCGGGTTCGTCGAGCACACCGGGTCGGTGTGGGTCGACGGCACCGACGTCAGCGGGCTCGCGCCGCACGACCGTGCCCGCGCCGGGCTGGCCCGCACGTGGCAGTCGGTCGAGCTCTTCGACGGACTCACCGTCCGCGAGCAGTGCCTGGTCGCCGTGCCGTCCACCTCGAGGTTCCCGATGCTGGCCGACATGGTCCGAGTCGGCCGCCGGCCGGTGCCGCCGCAGGTCGACCACGCGCTCGAGGTGCTGGGCCTGGGCGACGTAGCCGACAAGCCCGCGGCCACGCTGTCCGCCGGCCGCCAGAAGCTGGTCGGTGTGGCCCGTGCTCTCGCTGCGTCGCCGTCGGTGCTGCTGCTCGACGAGCCGGCGGCGGGACTGACCACCGACGAGTCCCGCGCGCTGGGCGAGACGCTCCGGACCCTGGCCGGCGCCGGGCCGGGCCTGCTGCTCATCGAGCACGACACCGACCTGGTGTTCGACGTGTGCGACCGGGTGGTCATGCTCGACCTGGGCTCGGTGGTGGTCGCGGGCACCCCCGAGGAAGTCCGCCACGACGTCCGCGTGGTGCAGGCCTACCTGGGCACGCCGACCGAACAGCTGGAGCGTCCCGAGTGACCGCGCTGCTCAAGGTCGATGGGCTCGTCGCCGGGTACGGCCGGACCGCCGTGGTCCACGGCGTCGACCTGCAGGTCGACGCCGGCGAGGTGGTCGCGCTGCTCGGCCCGAACGGCGCCGGCAAGACGACGACCCTGCTGGCCGTCGCCGGCCTCCTGCCCGTCATGGACGGGACGGTCGAGTTCTCGGGCGCCCCCGGCGAGCGACGGCCGCACCGGCTGGCCCGCGCCGGGCTGGCCCTGGTGCCCGACGACCGCGGCCTGTTCGACTCGCTCACGGTCGCCGAGCACCTCTCGGTGGGGACCGACCGCAAGGACCGGGCCCGGGCGGTCGGGCGGGTGGTCGAGTGGTTCCCGCCCCTTGCGGGGCTCATGGACCGTCGCGTCGGGCTGCTGTCGGGCGGAGAGCAGCAGATGCTCGCCCTGGCCGTGGCGCTCGAACGGTCCCCGTCCTTGCTGATGGTCGACGAGTTGAGCCTGGGCCTGGCCCCGCTGGTGGTGCGCTCGCTGGTCCCGTCGCTGCAGCGCGCGGCCGAGGAGACCGGCTGCGGGATCCTGCTGGTCGAGCAGCACGCCCACGTGGCGCTCGAGGTGGCGTCCCGGGCCTACGTGATGGTCCACGGGAACGTGGTGGTGGAGTCGCCGACCGACGAGCTCCGGGCCGACCCGGACGTGCTCACCCGCGCCTATCTGGGCTGAGGGCAGTCAGTCGCCAGGGTCCCCGTCGGCGCACTTGAGCGTGGCGCCCGTGACCAGCTTCGTGAGCCGGTCGATGTCCTGGTCGAGCACCAGCTGGTTGAGCTCGTCCTCGCCGATCTGCTCGACGAGCTGGTCGACCACGCAGGTCGCCACCTTCTCGGGCACGCCGGAGCTGGTGAGCTCCTTCACGATCTCGTCGCGGATCCCGCCGAAGCCGGAGCCCTCAGTCACGGCCGGGCAGCGAGTGCCGGCCGCCGGGACCTTCAGGTCGACCAGGTAGCTGACGACGGCGTCGTCGATGCACGGCCCGCCCCGCAGGAAGGCGGTGTGTCCGTTGCCTTCGTAGGTCAGCAGGGTCGCGTTCCCCAGCGCCGCAGCCATTGCCTGCGACCACTCGTACGGCGTGGCCGGATCACCGACGGTGCCGACCACCAGCAGTGGCGGTGAGGTGGGCGCCTTCGGTGCGGGGAGCGGGTTGGAGGCTCGCGGCCAGTCCACGCACCCGAGCATCGACCAGCTGATCGAGTTGCCGAACCCGGGGACCTGCGTCGAGATGCGGTTGGCGGCGGCCACCGCCTCGTCGCGCGATGGCCGCTCGGCAGAGTCGTTGCACGCCACCATCGTCTGGGCGTCGGAGGAGTTGTCGTAGGTGCCGTCGGCCTGGCGCCCGGTCTGCTGGTCGCCGAGCTTGAGCAGCGTCGCCGCACCCGAGGTCCTGAGGTTCTTCACCGCGCTGGCCGCGACGCCCCACGTGGAGCCGTCGTAGAGCGCAGTCGCCAGGCCGATGTCGAACTGGTCCTGGCCGAGGGTGCGGGTCTGGGCGCCGGTGCCGACCTCGACCGGGTCGGCGGCCAGCGAGTCGCGCGCCGCCGTGATGGCGCCCGCGGCGTCGGGCCCGATCGCGCAGCTGGGCGTCGCGTTGCACGCAGTGACGAAGCTGCCGAGCGTGCGCTCGAACCCCTTGATCTGGGCGAGCGTCGTCGCCTCGTCGCCGGCTTCGGGGCTCACCGAGCCGTCGAGGACCAGCGCCCGGACCTTGTCAGGGTGGAGGGTGGCGTAGGTGGCGGCGATCGACGTGCCGTAGGAGTACCCGAGAAAGGTGAGCTTGTCGTCACCGAGGGCTGCGCGGATCTGGTCGACGTCCTCGGCCACGTCCGCGGTACTCATGTGGGTCAGGAGCTGGGCGCTGCGCGACGCACAGCCGTCACGGAACTCGGCGGTGTCCTTGAACGCCTTGTCCACCTCGGCCGGCGTGTCGGGGCTCAGGTCCCCGGAGAACTGTTGGTCCTTCTCGTCGTCGGTCAGGCAGCGCACCGGTGTGCTGGCGCCGATCCCGCGGGGGTCGAAGCTCACCAGGTCGAACTTCTCGGCCACCTGCTCCGGGAGCTGCGCAGCGGCGTTGGCCAGGAACTCGATGCCCGAGGCGCCGGGACCGCCGGGGTTCATGACGAGCGAGCCGATGCGCTCCGAGGAGCTGCCGGTGGCCGGCTGCTTGGCCAGGGCGATGGTGATGGTCGGACCGTCCGGCTTGGCCGGGTCGACCGGGACCTTGAGGTCGGCGCACTGGAGCCCGGCGGCCCCCGCCAGGTCGTCGGTGCACGGCGACCACTTCAGGCGGCCCGGCGCGGGCGGCGCAGTGGTCGTGCTCTTTCGGGTGCCCGAGGTCTTGGTGGCCAGGTCCTTTGAGCCGGTTGAGCACGCGGTGGCCGCAAGCGCGACGACGAGGAACAGGGGAACGAGACGCTTCACACGCCCGAGGCTACCGACGGGACCGTGGCCATGGGCCGGGCCTGACGTCGCGGCGGAGCGGCCTCTCAGGCCGGGGTCCTCAGGTCAGAGCTCGATCCGGCACGTGACGCCGGCGTCGAAGATCTGCGTCATGCGGCCGAGGCCC
>CAJANQ010000403.1 GCA_903941145.1 uncultured Actinomycetes bacterium | reverse complement strand
TCGGGCAGGCCCGACACGCGGGCGATGCCGTCACCCACCTCGACGACACGGCCGACCTGGGTCAGCTCGACGTCGGGGGTGAAGCCCTCGAGGTTCTTCTTGATCGCAGCCGTGATGTCTGCGGTGTTGATGGTCAGCTCGGCCATGTTGTGTTTCTCCTACCGGCGATCAGTTCAGGGTCCAGGTCTCCGAGGCGCTCAGAAGGCGTCGCGGAGCTGGTTGAGACGGGTACGGACGGACCCGTCGATGACGGAGTCCCCGATCTGGGTGACGACGCCACCGACCACCGACGGGTCGACGACGTTCTTGACGGTGATGTCGCGGCCGGTCCGGGCCTTGAGGGCCTCGGTCAGGCGGGCCAGCTGCTCGTCGGTGAGTGCGACGGCGGAGCGGACCTCTGCGAGCGCCTGGCCGGAGTCGGAGGCCGACCGGTTGACCAGGTTCTCGGCGATCTTGGACAGGTCGGTGGCGCGGCCGCCGGCGACCACCATCGACACGATGCCGACGGTCGTGCTGGTGGCCTTGCCCTCGAGGAGGTCCTCGACGATCTGCTGGCGGCGCGACGCCGGCAGGTGCGGGTCGGTCAGCGTGATGCGCAGCTCGTCGCTGGAGTCCACGACGCGTCCGAGCCGGAACAGTTCGTCGCCCACCTCGTCGAGGTTGCCCTCGGCGCGGGCGACCTCGTACGCGGCCGTGGCGTAGGCGGTAATGCGGGGATCGCTCATGTCGTTTCCGGTTCCGTCAGTTCAGTAGTTGCAGTGCAACAGGTCAGTTCTGGGTGCCGACCTGGCTGATGTAGTCGTCGATCAGGCGCTGCTGGGCAGCGTCGTCGAGCGAGGACTCGACCACACGCTCGGCAGCGCCGAGGGCGAGGCGGGAGAGCTCGGCGGTGAGGTCCGCCTGGGCCTGGGCCTGGGTGGAGGCCTGGTCGGTGACCGCACGGTCACGGACGGTCTGGGCATCGACCTGGGCGCGGGCGGCGACGTCGGTGCCGATCCGGTCGGCAGCCTGACGGGCCTCCTCGACGATGCGGGCAGCCTCGGCGTCGGAGTCGGCAAGGGCGGCCTTGATGCGGTCGCGCTCGGCCTCGGCGGCCACGCGGGCCTCCTCGGCAGCACCGAGCTTCTCGGCGATCCCGTCGCGGCGCTTGGCCAAGCCGGCGACGGCCGGCTTGCGGCCGAACTTCAGCAGCAGGAGTACGACGATGACGAACGAGATGGTGCCCCAGATGACCTCGTTGATGTCACCCGGGAGCCACAGGCCGTTCGGCTGCTCGCTGGCCAGTAGGAGTAGTGGGTTCATTGTGCAGGCTCCTGCTCAGCGCTGTCCGCCGGAGCGGTTCACGTAGTCGTCGACCGTGGCGCGGTTGGCGGCAAGGTCGAGGTCGGACTGGACCACCTTGGACGCAGCGGAGACAGCCAGGTCGGCGACGTCACCCTTGATCTGCTCGAGCGCGGCGGCCCGTGCGGTCTCGAGCTCGGCCATGGCAGCCTGCCGCTCGACAGCGACCTCTGACTCGGCTGCCTGGACCACCTGGCCACGCTCATGCTCGGCGGCCGCTCGGGCCTCCTCGATGATGCGGACGGCCTCGGTCCGGGCCTCGCCGAGCGTGGCGTCGTAGTCGCGGCGCACCTGCTCTGCCTGCTCCTCTGCGGCTGCGGCAGCCTCACGGTCTGCCTGGACCTGCAGGTCCCGCTGGGCGCGGACGCGCATCAGCGGGGGCAGGCACACGTAGCGCATGAGGATCCACAGCGCGAAGAAGCTGATGGCTCCCCAGAACATCTCGTGCACGGCGGGGATGACCGGGTTGGTCGCCGCCTCAGCAGCCTTCTCTGCGGCCTGAACGGCCAGCACAGCATTCATTGGACGTTCCTCCACGGCCCGCGGTCGCGGGCAGTCGTTCGACGGACGGTTGGGATCAGACGAACTTCAGGAGGATGAAGACCACGAAGCCGATGAGGGCGAGGGCCTCGGTGAAGGCGATGCCAAGGAACATCGTGGTCTGGACCTGGCCGGCCGACTCGGGCTGGCGGGCGATGGCCTGGACGGCCTGACCGACGAGGTAGCCGATTCCGAGGGCGGGGCCGATGGCGGCGAGGCCGTAGGCGATACCAGCGCCGGAGGCAGCGGCGATGTTCTGCTGCGCCTTCGGGTCGACTGCAGCCTCGGCAAGGTAGGTCAGTGCGCTCATTGCTCTAATTTCTCCTGTTCAGCGGCCGACGGGTTCGGCCAGTGTGGTCAGGTCGTTCGCCAGCGGGGTTCCGGTGGCGCCTCGAGGTCCCGGGCGGGACCTGCGACTTGTTGGGTAGGTCAGTGGTGCGGGTGCAGTGCCCCGCCGATGTACACGGCCGTCAGCAGGGCAAAGATGAACGCCTGCAGGAACGAGACCATGAACTCGAAGCCGGTGAAGGCGACGAGCATGGGGAAGGACACCAGGGCCACCGGCTTCAGCAGCAGCGGACCCGCGACCAGCGTGATGGTCAGCACGGAGAAGGTCACCAGAAGGATGTGGCCCGCCAGCATGTTGGCGAAGAGACGCACTGCCAGCGAGAAGGGCCGGATGATGAAGGTCGAGAGCAGCTCGATCGGCGTCACCAGGATGTAGAGCGCCGCCGGCACGCCCGGCGGGAAGAGTGCGGCCTTGAAGTAGCCGAGGCCGTTGTGCTTCACCCCGACGCCGACGTACATGACGAGGGCGAGCAGCGCCAGCACCAGCGGGTTCGCCATGCGGGCGTTGCCCGGCATGTGGGAGGTGGGGATGACCTCGAACAGGTTGGTGATGAAGATGAAGAAGAACATCGACAGCAGCATCGGGAGGTAGCGCATGCCGTCGGGGCCGATGGCTGCGCCGATGACCTGCTTCTCGACGAAGTCGACCGAGGTCTCCATCAGGTTCTGGAGACCGGTCGGGACGAGCTTGGCCTTGCGACCCACGATGAAGAACAGGATGACCGTGACGACGGTCGCGAACACCGAGATGAAGGTGATCTTGTTGAACTCGAAGATGGTGCCCTCGGCGAACCACGCCGGCCAGAGCACGAGGTTCTCGATCGGCGGGAACTGGAGTCCGCCGCCGCCCTCGCTGGCTGCTCGGGTTACAGGCTCGATGGCCGAAAGAAGACCGGTCACTTCGAAGCTCCTAGAGGATCAGGCGGTCGGCGTCGTGGACGACGAGTCGGGCGTGGGAAGGTACGGGTTGGGCGTCGGGCCGGGCTTGAGGCCCGGGAACGCCAGCGCCGAGGAGACGTGGCGCATCTCCCAGAAGAGCAGGACCAGGTGGGTCACCACGAGCGTGATGCCGAGCGGCACGAGCTCCACCCAGGCGGCGTCCTTGACCAGCATCACGGCGATGAAGATGAGGCCGAGCCGCAGGAGGAAGCCGATCAGGGCGAACCCGCCCATGACGGCGGGGCCGATGCGGCCGCCGATGGCCAGGAGCCAGGCGGCCAGCAGGAAGTTGCAGATGACGATGCCGAGTGCGTAGACGGAGCTCAGGACTCCGTCCATGCCCCAGAAGGCTGCGGACACGATGACGAGCACCGGCAGCAGCCAGACGCTGCGCTTGGCCATGTCGATCGCCACGGCCCAGGCGGGCGGCGGGCCGTCGACGGCGAGGGGCTCGGCCACGTCGGTCACTGGCCTGCGGCCTCCGAGACGGAGCGGTTCCAGGGAGCGGCAGCGGCCTCCTCGGCCATCTGGGCCTTGTAGACGTACATCACCTTGACGGTGGAGCCGAGCACACCGACCGCAGCGAGCACGATCGTGAACAGCGGGAGCGTGTCGAACGTCCTGTCGAGCCAGAGACCGATGAGCGCCATCAGCACAGGCGCCAACGCCAGCTCGAACGAGCCGTGGCTGCGGTGGAGCGAGCGGGTCAGCTCCTGCTGCTGGTCTGTGGTGGGCATGGGGTGGGTCCAGGCTGGCATTCGTGCGCCCGGGCACGCAGTGGCTCCGGGACGCTTGTGAATCGGTTCGCAATCTATGGGGGCGGCCCGGTGTCCGCAAGTCACTGACGCCCCAATTCGGGGCTGGCGACGCGACCCCGCTCCCGCGCTCGACGGGCGGGGCGGCCTCAGCCGAACGGTGCGGCGGGCGGTGCGGGCGGCGGCGGGGCCACAGGCGCTGCCGGGGCGGCGAACTGCGGCGGGGCTGCCTGGGGTGCAGCCTGCGGAGCTGCCTGCGGCGCGACCTGGGGTGCTGCCTGCGGACGGGCCGGGGCCGGGGCCGGGGCCACGTCAAGGCCGGCCGCGCGCTCGATGGCGTCGACGATGCGGTCGGTGTTGGCACGCGACTCGTACGTCTGGCGGATCATCCAGAACCGCAGGTAGCGGCCGAGCGAGTAGCGCAGGAACAGTCCCACGCCGGCGACGGCGAGGACGATGCCGACGAGCGACCCCTGGGCCAGGAACGCGATCTGGTCGGCGAGCGACCCGCCGCTGTTGCCGACCTGGATCGCGCCGTAGATGGCGAGGAGCGCGCCCAGGACGAGGAGCACGATGCCCCCGACCAGGAACTTCTGCTCGTTCTCGCCCGAGGACCCCTTGAGCTTGAGGGAGTCGATCTCGGAGCGGAACTCCTCAATGCGCTGCTGGTTGTCGTCCACTTTCTTCACCCACCCAGATATGCCGTCGACAGCTCGTGCTCGACCTGCGACGGAGTTCCTACACGACGTACTGCACCGTTGACCATGATGGCCGCCACATCGGCGACACCGAGGACAGTGCGAGCGAACTGCTCGACCACGAGGATCGAGGTGCCCGAACGGGCGATGGCGGCAACGATGCCGTAGAGCTCTTCGACCACGAGCGGAGCCAGTCCCATGGACAGCTCGTCGAGGAGCAGCACCTTGGGCTCGACGGCCAGGCCGCGGGCCATGGCCAGCATCTGCTGCTCGCCGCCCGACATCGTCCCGGCCAGCTGGGAGCGCCGCTCCTTGAGCCGCGGGAACCGCTCGTACGCGACATCCTCGACCCGAGCGAGCGGGATGCCGGCGTACGTGGCCATCTGCAGGTTCTCCCGCACCGTGAGGTTGGGGAACACGCCCCGGCCCTCGGGGATCGTCGTGAGCCCGCGCCGGGCCAGCTCCTCGGGCGCCACGCCAGTGACGTCGCGGCCGGCGATGAACACCGAGCCCTTGGTCGGGACCATCTGGCCCGAGGCCACCTTGAGGGTGGTCGTCTTGCCGGCGCCGTTGGGGCCCAGGAGCGCGACCACCGTGCCGGCCGGGACCGACAGGTCGACGCCACCGAGCACCTCGATGGAGCCGTAGGCGGCGTGGACGCCGCGCAGCTCGAGGAGCGGTTCGGGAGCCTGCTCGGTCACTGTGCACCTGCCGGGCCGGTACCCAGGTACGCGGACAGCACCGCCTCGTTGGCGCGCACCTCGGCCGGCGTGCCCTCGGCGATGATCTGGCCGAAGTCGAGCACGCTCATCCGCTCGCACACACGCATCACCAGCGGTACGTCGTGCTCGACCAGCAAGATCCCAAGACCGTTGGCCGCGAGCTGGATGAGCAGGTCGCCGAACGCGTCCGTCTCCTGCTCGTCGAGGCCCGACGCCGGCTCGTCGAGCAGCAGCACCGACGGCCGTGCAGCGAGGGCGCGGCCCAGCTCCACCAGGCGGGCCTGGCCCGTGGGCAGGGCGCCGACCGGCTGGTCGGCCAGCTCGACGAGGTCCAGCCGGGTGAGGATCGCTGCGAGCTCGATGTCCGGCGACGGGTCGCCCAGACCGTCGAGGTACTGCGGCAGCGCCGCCTTGGCCCGCGACCAGCTGCGGCGGATCTCCTGGCCGACCCGGATGTTGTCGGCCAC
>CAJANQ010000402.1 GCA_903941145.1 uncultured Actinomycetes bacterium | reverse complement strand
GTCACGCACGACGTCGACGACGAACTCCGAGAACTGCGTCGGGTCGGGCACGTCCACGGTCCGTCGGAAGTAGGCCGTGAGCGGCCGGGGCGTGGGCGCCGTCGAGATGACGGTCGCCTCGTCGGCCTCGCCGTACCCCAGCTCGCCGTTGCCGAGCGCCCACGCCGAGTCGTTGAACCCCGGCGCCGACCAGTTCGCCGGCAGGTCGGCCGACGGGTACGTCCAGCGCCACGCCGCCTTCATCGGCGAGAGCACCAGGCCGAACGGGCTCAGCACGGCAGGGACGGTGGACGCCGAGCGGTTGCCCGCTGCGTCGACGGCCCGGACGGCATAGGTGGCCGGACCGGTCCGGCCGGTGTCGGTCCAGGAGGTGCCGGTCGTCGTCCCGACCACGCGGCCGTCCCGGTAGACCCAGTACTCGGGCGGGCCGGACGGGTCGGCCGACGCGGCCCAACGGAGCGTCAGGCTGGTGTCGGCCGAGGTCGCCGTGAGCGAGGTGGGCGCCGTGGGGACGGTCTGGTCCTCCGGGCAGAACCGGCCGAAGTTGCCCATCCAGTCCGAGGCCGTGTCCCCGCTGTACGACCGGCGGACCACGTCGCCGCCGAACCACAGGCACTCGTCGGCGTCGCCGTGGAGGGCCCACACCCCGTCCATGGCCGCGCTCCCCCGCATCGACGCCGGGTGGAACGACGCCCGGTGCTCGAAGGTGACCGGGTCGTACATGCCGATCCCGTTGACGGGGTCGACCCGCGAGTAGTCCGTCGGCGTCGACCACCGGTTGGTGTCGTGGAACGACCAGTCGTAGCAGTGGCAGGCCGCGAACACATGGCCGCGGACCACGGCCAACGCCTGGGTGTCGCCGCCCGGCAGCGTGATGTGCGACCGCAGGAGCACGCGGTCGGACCGGCGGTACTGCTGCAGGTTGTGCTGCGAGCCGCCGACCACGACCGTGTCGCCGACCTCCAGCACCGCCAGCTGGTACTTCCGGCTCGTGGCGTTGCTGGGCTGGAACGGGCCCTGGCCGGCCAGCACGGCGCCGGTCACCGGGTCGAGGGTCGCGAAGTAGCCCGCCGCGGTGTTGCCGTTGACCCGGTCGAAGTAGCCGGCCAGGTGGATCCGGTCGCCGACGGGGCTCAGGGACATCGACGCGGTCGTCGAGGGCACCGACGGCTTCCACGCCGTGACCGGAGTGCCGTCGGAGAGCCGCACCTTCACGGCGTTGGTGACCCGGACCTCGTTCCACGCGCCGCCGGTGACGTGGGTGAACCGGCCGCCGACGTAGACCGCGTCGGACGACACGGCGACGGAGCGGGCAATGGCGCGCTCCCCCGTCGTCGACTCCCGCCGCAGGTTCGCCTTCCAGGTGGGCACCACGGCACCGGTGCGCGGGTCAAGCATGGCCAGCCCGGTCGTGCCCGGTGTACCGCCGACCGAGAGGAAGTCGCCGGCCACCAGGAGGCCCGACGAGGTGGCCGTCACGCTCCAGACCCGGCCGTCGAGCTGGGGCCGGAACGTGTCGGTCCAGGCGCCGGTCCGCCGGTCGAACGCGGCCAGGTACGGCTGGGCGACGGGGCTGCCCGCCACCCCCTGCTGCACGGTGGTGAACCGGCCGCCGACGTACACGCGGTCGGTCGTGACCTCGAGCGAGAGCACCGGGGACTCCCACGGCTCCTGCAACGACTCGCCGGTGTGGTCCAGGCCAGCGACGCCCCACGGCTGGACCTCGGCGCGCTGCTTCAGGACCCACGGCCGCGTGACCGCAGGCAGTCCCGCGGCAGGCAGCGCCGGGACCGGTGTGCTGTTGGACAGCCGGGGACGGACGAACACCTGGGCGAACGCCACTGCGTAGTTCTCTGCCGCCTGCTGCCACATGTAGGCGGTGGAGGACGACGACCCCGTGGTCGCGCTGCCGTAGGCGAACCCGGCCTTCCCGGAGTGCTGCGTCAGCGGGTACGTGATGAGGCGACGCAGGTCGTTGACGTTGGTCAGCGGGTTGGCGGGCTGGCCACCCCAGGCCAACGCGCTGTCGCGCGTGTTGCCCCACGAGTACGTCGTGCCGTCGACGACGGTGGACGACAGCTGGATCCCGCCGCCGAACGCCCAGGACCACGGGCCCTGGTCCTTCACCACGAGCCGCCGCTCCTGCCAGGCCGTCCCGTCCAGGTTGGCGGCGCGGCGGACGCGGACCCCGTCGACCAGGTCGCTGGTGCGGCCCCCGTCGAGCAGGCCGTCGATGGTGTCGCTGCCGAGCGCGGCCGGCACGAACGCGCCGGTGCCGCTCGGCGGCGTGCGGACCGCGGTGGCCGAGTTCTGACCGTCGCGGGCAAAGGTCCAGCCCTCTCGGCCCCGGCCGACGAGTGCCCAGCCGCCGCCGTCGGTCGTCATGTCGCACCACACCTGGACCGGCTTGCCGAGCGTCGCGGTGACGATCCAGTAGGTGCCGTCGGCGAGCGTCGGGAACTCCTGGTGGATCCCCCAGCACGACGCGCCGGCGTTGGCCTGGGCCAGCCCGTTGCGGCCGGTGGACGGCACCGGGTCCGCGGCCGCGGCCGGCAGGGGCGGCACGGCGGTGAGCGCGGCAAGTGCCAGCGCGAGGACCAGGAACGACAGTGCGGTCGTGCGGACAGGGCGGTTCATCGGGGTCTCCGTAGCTTGTGGGTCAAGGTTCAAGGGTCAGGGTTCGGGCACCGGGGGGAAGTCACCGGGGTGAAGTCGCCGGGGTGCAGTCGCCGGGGTGAAGGGGTCGGCGTCAGGTGTTGGGCCAGGGCAGCGTCCGGCCGAGGAGGATCTCGAGCCGGGCCGTCTCGGGCAGGAAGTACTTGCGGAGCTGACGGCGCACCGCCGGGTCCATGTCGGGCGAGGGCGCCGAGTTGTGGGCGCTCACGTCGACGAGCGGCTGCGGCGGTAGTCCCATCTGCCCCCAGATGCGGTCGACCACCGACTGCGGGCGGGCAAAGAGCTCCTCGGCCACCACGACCTCGACGCGGTCGCGGCCGTAGGCGTCGAACCAGCGCCGGAGCGGGGTCGAGTAGCAACCCTGGGCCACGTACGTCTGGTGCCGGTGGGCGAACGAGACCGCCGTCGGGTCGACGACGAGCCGCTCCTCCTCCCCCGCCGTGCGGAGCGGCTCCGCCAGGAGCGCCTGGGCGAACCCCAGCGTCTCGGTGTGGCGGCAACGTTCCTTCCAGTGCGAGTAGGCGCGTTCCACCGGGTCCCGGAGCAGCACCACCACCCGCGCGTCGGGCAGGAGCGCTCGGGCCCGCTCCGCCGCGAGCGGGTGGAACAGGTAGTAGGGGCTGGCCTCGGCGGCGACGGTGGGGTGGCCCAGCTCCCGCTCGCGGCGCGAGCGCCACGCGGCGGTGTCGAAGTGCGACCGGTACCAGCGCTCGCCACGTTCGTAGTGGACGTCGAAGTAGTACAGGCCCTTGAGGTGCTCGGCCGCCGGGTACAGGGGCAGGACCCCGGGGTGCTGGCGCAGGTACTCCCACATCGAGGTGGTCCCGGCCCGCTTGGCGCCGACCACGAGCAGGTCGGGCCCGGGACGGAGCGACGCGGTCGCCGCGCCGACGGCCCGCACCCCGTGGCGGGCCGCCTCGGTGGCCAGCCGGCCCGGTGCGCTCCTACGGGCCCGCTCGACGACGGTGGCGGTCATGGCCGTGCCTCCCGCCGGGCGAGGCCGGCGACGATGCCGAGGAGCACGACCTCGGGCAGGAGCCCGTACATCGGCAGCTGCAGGAGCCCGACGACCAGCGTCAGGTGCAGCCACAGCGAGTTGGGCGCCCGGCTGGGCGCAGAGCGGACGACCTCCAGGACCAGCCACAGCAGGAACAGCCCCGCGGCCACCAGCCCGAACGAGAACATCAGGTTCCACGCCAGGCCGTGCGTGCCGACCGGCGGCAGCGACGACCCGGGGACCTCCCGGGGTGCCCCGTGGCCGACGACGGGCGACTCCAGCGCGCCCTCCCACGCCAGCTGGTAGATCGACGCCCTCGAGGTGTTGGAGTTCTCGACGTCGGACAGCCGCGCCGTGACCGAGCTGCCCAACGGCGTGGTCACCAGGAGGACGGCGGTGAACGCAGCGGCGCCCATCACTGCACCCAGCGGCCGCCAGTCGCGCCGGGCGGCCATGCGGACGGCGCCGTAGAGCAGTGCCACGGCGAGCGTCAGCCAGGCCCCACGGTTGAGCGAGGCCACCATCGGCGGGATGCCGGCCAGGGCCAGCACCACCCCGGCGGCCCGGCGGCGCGGCGTCACCCCCACCAGCCACGACCGCACGAAGCACGGGGCCATGAGCGCGAAGGCCGAGCCCCAACCGTTGGCCCACGCGAACGGCGCACTCGGCCGGACCACGTACCGGCCGGCGACGTACTGCATCTCGCCGAGCCGCCAGGCCGACAGCTGGTCGACAAACCCGGCCGACCGGAAGCCTGCGGGCAGCACCGACTGCAACGGCGAGGTCTGGTCGAGCCGGAGGAACATCGCGGCCCACCCGAACGCGACCACCCAGATCCACAGGAGGCCGAGCCACTGGACGACCCGCTCGGTCGACAGCTGCCACTTGGGCACGAACAGCAGCCAGACCTCCGAGGCCAGCGCACCGGCGAACAGGAGCCAGCGGTAGGTGAACACCACCCGGCCGGTACCGGCGACCTGGAAGATCCCGAGGGCCGCCACCACCAGGAACGCCGCGAGCGCCCAGGCTGCGCCCGGCACGCGCAGGTCGTCGGCCAGGGGCCGTCGGACCAGCAGCAGCCGAAGTCCGAGCACCAGCGCCGGCAGCGTCCAGACCGCGCCCTGGAGGCCGAACGCGAAGGCCAGCGGCAGCGCCGCGGTGCACGCCAGGATCGGCCAGGCGAGGCGCCAGCGGTCGGCACGGCCGCCGCTGGTCAGCGGCGGCAGACCCTGCGCCGGACCGTCGAACGGCGGCAGCGCCCGTGACGGTGCCGCGACCTGGACCGGTGGCGCGCCGCGGTCCGGCGCGACCACCTCGGGCGCACTCATGACGACCACACCATCTGGTCGACGAGCTGGCCGACCCGCACGGCGCCGGCCGGCACGGTCGCCGCGGGCCGGGCCCGAGGGTCGAGCAGCGGCGGCGGGGCGGCGAGCCACGACCGCAGCCGGGGCTCGTCGACGGCGGTGACGGCCAGACCCTGGCGGGACAGGTGACGGGCGAAGGCCGACTGGTGGTCGTCGACCGCCTCGCCGCTCGACCGGTGGCGGGGCACGACGACAGGGATCCGACCGGCCCGGCGGCACTCCATGACCGCACCCGGTCCGCACGACACGACGGCGACGTCGGCCTGGGCGAACCAGCGCAGGAGCTGGGCGTGGTCGACGACCTGGTGCCCCTCGGCCCAGTGCGGAGCCCGTGCCGTGCCGTACTGCACCACGACACGGTCCTGAGGGTGCTCGAGCGCCCACAGGTCGGCCCAGAGGACCAGCCGGTCGAACGGGTGGTGGTCGGTCCCGACCGAGACGACGACCAGCCGCCGGTCGTCCTCGGACGGAGGCAGCGCGCCCATCACAGCACCGGCCCTGCGAGGACCGAGCCGGGCAGCGCCGACTGCTGGTCGGGCCACTGCACCATGAGCAGGTCGCAGACTGGCCGGACGAGCCGGGTCGTCAAGGTCGGTCCGTCCACCCGGTCGTAGACCTCGAGGTACGCGGTGCGGACCCCGGCGGCACGCGCCGCCCAGAAGAACGGGACGGCCAGGCCGGCCCCGTCGGAGACCACGACGTCGGGCCGGACCCGCCGGATGGTGCGGACGGCCAGCAGCGCGTTGCGCCACAGGTTGGGCAGGTGCCGCGTCGTCGGGTGGTGGCCCTCGACGACGTCCTCCCCCACCAGCGTCGAGCGGACGTCGTCGGTCGGCGGGCACACCCAGGTGCGTTCGAGCTGTGACCACCACGGGCGGAGCTGCTCGAGCTGGGCCAGGTGCCCGCCCGACGAGCACACCAGCAGCACCCGGTAGGGCCGGCCCGGTTCGACCGGGACGGCCGGGCGGCGGAAGGTGGCGCTCATCCGGCCATCACCTCCGACGACCGCGAGCCGGCGCCGTCCTGGCGGGTGCCGGCCGTCGGCGGCCCGCCGGTGG
>CAJANQ010000401.1 GCA_903941145.1 uncultured Actinomycetes bacterium | reverse complement strand
GGGGCCGCGATCATCGGCCGGCCCAAGGACCGCGTCCGCCCCTTCCTCGAGGGCTGACCTCGCCAGCCCGTCCGCCGTTCCGTTCCGAACCGCGGACGGAATCGGACCGTAGATCGCCTCGAGGAGCCAGATTTCGGCTGGGTGGGAGCGGAGGGGTGGGGGTGGCCGGCGGCTGGGTGGGGGGACGGCTGGGCGTCAGACGGCGAAGGCGGCTTCGACGAGGGCGTCGGCGCAGGACGCGCCGATCACCTCGGCCCCGAGCTCGGGGTTGTAGACGTGGCGCATAAAGCCCATGAGCATCTGGCCGACCATGAGCTGCGCGGTCGCCTCGGGGTGCTCCATCTCGGGGACCCACTGACGCACCCAGCCCAAGAACGCGGGAGTGAGCAGGTCGATGAGCTCGCGGCCGGTGGGCAGGACCGACGGTTCCCCACGGATGCCCTCGGCGATCATCAGCCGCCAGATGGCCTCTTCCTCGATGGCGCCGTTCCAGACGCTCATGAAGACCTGGCGCAGCCGGTCCTCGGCCGAGCCGTCGACGTCGATGGGGAGTCCCTCGCGCAACCGGGTGCCGTACTGGCGCTCCGCGACCACCGCTGCGATGAGCGCGTCCTTGGACTCGAAGTAGTGGTAGATCGCCGCGACCTGGACGCCGCACGACGACGCGAGCTGCCGCATCGACGTGCCGGCGGCCCCCTGCTCACTCATCAGCTGGAGGGCGGTGTCGAGGATTCGCTCACGCAGATTCGGCGTGACGTCCGTTCCCACTGCAACCATCGAACGAACGTAGCCTTGACTGAACGATCGTTCAAGAGTGGAATGTGGCTGTCCGGGCAGGGGCCCGGTGCGAGCGACCAGGGGGTCACATGAAGCTCGAGGATGTTGATCTGATGGATCTCGACGCCTTCCAGGACGGGCGTCACCACGAGATGTTCGAGGTGCTGCGCGCCGAGGCGCCCGTCTCGTTCCACGAAGAGCCGGACGGCCCGGGCTTCTGGTCGGTCGTGAAGCACGCCGACCTGCAGATGGTCAACCGCGACACGACCACCTTCTCGAGCCAGATCGGCGGCACCCAGCGGTTCAACATCGCGGATGTCGACCCCGAGTTCGACACCCGCGGGATCATGCTCGTGGACACCGACCCGCCGCAGCACACCCGCCTGCGCCGCCTGCTCAACAAGGGCTTCACCCCGCGCATGATCGGCATGCTCGAGCAGCACCTCCGCTACCGCGCCGAGCTGATCGTCGACGACGTCATCGAGACCGGCCGGTGCGAGTTCGTCGAGGACCTTGCCGCCGAGCTGCCCCTCCAGGCCATCGCCGAGATCATGGGCGTGCCGCAGGAGGACCGGAAGATGATGTTCGACTGGTCGAACCGCATGATCGGCGCCCAGGACGCGGACTACAACGACGACACCGAGTCGGCCGACGGCCCGCGTGAGGCAGCGATGGAGGTGTACATGTACGCCAACAAGCTCGCCGCCGAGCGTCGCGAGGACCCCCGCGAGGACGTCGTGACCACCCTGATCAACGCCGAGATCGAGGGCGAGAAGCTCAACGAGCTCGAGTTCGACATGTTCATGCTGCTGCTCACCGTGGCCGGCAACGAGACGACCCGTAACGCCACGTCGCACGGCATGCACGCCCTGCTGACCAACCCGGACCAGTTCGCCAAGCTGCGCGAGAACATCGACAACAAGGCGTACCTCTCGACCGCGATCGACGAGGTCCTTCGCTGGGCCACCCCGGTGCTGCACTTCCGCCGCACCACGTCGACGGCGACCGAGATCCGCGGCGTCGAGATCCCCGAGGGCGACAAGGTCCTCATGTGGCACATCTCGGCGAACCGTGACGAGGAGGTCTTCGAGGACCCGTTCACGTTCAACATCGAGCGGTTCCCGAACGAGCACATCACCTTCGGCGGCGGCGGTGCCCACTACTGCCTGGGCGCCAACCTGGCGAAGCTCGAGCTGGAGATCATCTTCGAGGAGATCATCCACCGTCTGCCCGACATGCAGATCGCCGGCTCCGCCGACATGCTGCGCTCCAACTTCATCGGTGGCATCAAGCGCATGCCGGTGACCTTCAGCCCCGGCGCCAAGAAGCACTGACCCCCCGATCCCTACAGGAGTAACGAACAATGCATACCCAGCTCTGTGACGACCTCGGGATCGAGTTCCCGATCTTCGCCTTCACCCACTGCCGTGACGTCGTCGCGGCGGTGTCCAACGCCGGCGGCATGGGCCTGCTCGGCGCAGTCGGCTACTCGGCCGAGCAG
>CAJANQ010000400.1 GCA_903941145.1 uncultured Actinomycetes bacterium | reverse complement strand
GGCCGAGGTCGCGGCCGAACGCCGAACCGTCGTGGTCTACGAGGCGCCCCAACGGGTGGCCGCCACGCTGGCCGACCTGGCCGCGGTCTGCGGCGGCGGCCGTCAGGTCGCGCTGTGCCGCGAGCTCACCAAGCTCCACGAAGAGGTGTGGCGGGGTCCGCTCGACGGCGCCGTCGCCCACGTCGCCCAGCACCCGCCCAAGGGCGAGTACGTGCTGGTGCTCGAGGCCGCGCCGGCGCCGGACCCGCTCACCGACGACGAGCTCCGGTCGCTGCTCGACGCCGAGCGGGCCGCCGGCGCGTCGGCCCGTGACGCCGCGGCCGCGGTGGCCGCCGCGACCGGCGAGGCCCCCAACCGCGTCAAGCGTCTCGCGACCAGCTGACCTGGACGCTTCCGCGGAAGCGTCTGGCCCGGCACGCAGCGGTCCGGGGTGTCGGACCGTCAGGTCCGGCCGCCGTAGCGTGTCGCCCCGTGACTGACACAACCGCCCCCGCCACCATCGACGTCCTCGGCATCGGCAACGCCCTGGTCGACGTGCTCTCCCACGGCACTGACGAGCTCGTCGACGAGCTCGGCATCGTGAAGGGCTCCATGACCTTGGTCGACGAGGAGCGGGCCAAGGAGGTCTACGGCCGTACCGGCCCCGGCATCGAGATGTCGGGCGGCTCGGCGGCCAACACCATTGTGGGGGTGGCCTCCCTCGGCGGCAGCGCCCGCTACATCGGCAAGGTCCGCGACGACACCCTGGGCACCGTGTTCGGCCACGACCTGCGGGCCACGGGCGTGGCCTACGACACCGCCGCCGCATCCGACGGCCCCTCGACGGGCTGCTGCGTGATCCTGGTGACACCGGACGCCCAGCGGACCATGCACACGTTCCTGGGTGCGTCGGTCCACCTGGGTCCCGACGACGTCGACGCGGCAGCCATCGCGGACGCCAAGGTCACCTACCTCGAGGGCTACCTGTTCGACCCGCCCGAGGCGCAGGAGGCGTTCCGGACCGCTGCCCGTCTGGCCCACGACGCAGGTCGTGTCGTCGCTGCCACCCTGTCGGACTCGTTCTGCGTGCAGCGCCACCGTGAGGCGTTCCTGGACCTGGTCGAGCACCACGTCGACCTGCTGTTCGCCAACGAGGCCGAGATCCTCGAGCTCTACGGCACCGACAGCTTCGACGAGGCCGTCGCCGGCGTGCGGGGCCACGGCACCGTCGCCGCGCTCACCCGCTCCGAGAAGGGCTCGGTGGTCGTGACGGCCGAGGAGGTCATCGAGGTGCCGGCCCACCCGGTGGACCACGTCGAGGACACCACTGGCGCGGGCGACCTGTACGCCGCCGGGTTCCTGTTCGGCTGGAGCCGGGACCTGCCGCTCCGCCGCTGCGCCGAGCTGGGCTCGCTCGCTGCGGCCGAGGTGATCTCGCACCTGGGTGCCCGGCCCGCCACGTCGCTCGCCGAGCTTGCTGCCGACCTTCTGGACTGAACCTGCTCGCCGACCTGCTCGGGCGGCCAGCCCCGGGGTCGGTGGCCTAGGAGTCGGTGGTCGGCTGGTCGGCCGGACGCAGGTCGACCGCGTCCTGGGCCGGTGCGGGGTCGCGCAGGTCGACCGTCGCTGCGGTCGTCAGGTCCACCCCCGGTGGTTCCGGTGACGTCTGGCCGCCAATGGGCGGCGAGGTGTCACGAGAACCGGGGGAGGGGGCGGCGGCGGGACGGGTGCGGCCGGGCCAGAGCTCGGGGTGCCGACCGGCGGCCACGTCCTCGACCCAGCCGACGACCGGGACGACCGCCACGGTCAGCACGACGGCCCAGACCAGCCGGCCGAGCGAGGTGCCCGACCCGGGGAGCGGCAGGGCGACGGCCGCGTAGATGGCGACCATGTGCCACAGATAGACGGTCAGCGAGCGACGGGCGAACCAGCTGACGACCTGGCCGGTGCGCCGACCGCCGAGGTGCGGCTCGACGAGGGGCTGGACGCCGAGG
>CAJANQ010000399.1 GCA_903941145.1 uncultured Actinomycetes bacterium | reverse complement strand
TGGTGGCGCTGACCGCCGTGCCGACGGGCTTCACGACCACCTGGGCGGTCGAGCCGAGCAGCGGGTAGATGGTGGCCTCCACCGCAGCTGCGGCAAAGTCCTGGTTGAAGTTGATGGACAGCGACGAGTCCTTGAGGCCGCCGACGCGCTTGACGTCGGACGATCCCATGGTCGTCGTCTCGACCTCGTTGACCGAGGTGCTGAGGGTGACCTGCGTGATGTGCGACGAGAGGTCGACGCCGCCCACGGTCACGTTGGCGTTGGTGATGACGATCGGCATCGTCTACTCCTTGGGGTTGTCGGCCGGGGCGGCCTTGGTGGTGGACTTGCCTGTGGGCGCGATGTGGCCGGCCTCGATGAGGTGCCGCACGTCGCATCCGTCGAGGTCGTCGGTGGTGACGTTCTCGCCGGGCTGCTTGCCGGCCACGGGGAGCGGGCCGACGATCTTGTAGGTGGTTGCCACGATGGGGCTCCTGGTCATGCGGTGACGTCGACGTTGAGCTCGACCGTCAGGTAGGTCAGCTCGCCGATTGTCAGCGGTCGGATCGACAGCGACTGCACGACCTTGGTGGTCTGCGCAGCGCCGCCGAGCGTCGGGTCGGCCTCGAGGGCCGCACGCACCGAGGCGTCGCCGTCCCAGGACAGCCAGGCGTCGATGTTGGAGTGTGCGGTGCGCTCGCCCATGCGGCCGGCCACCATCACGACGACGAACCGCCACTCGGACAGGCCGCCCGCCATGGCCCGGTGGTACGTCACCTGGTCGAGCTGGACGATGGCCTGCGGCGGGTTGACGCCCTCGGGGACGTGGTCTGCGACACGGATGCCGGGGATGGCCGACAGTGCAGCCGCGACGCCGGCGTGCAGCTCCGAGGCGGTGCCCGCCATCAGAGGACCCGGCGACGGACGTAGGGCGCGACGAGCTCCTCGATGTCGGAGTCGAAGCGCATGACCGGCAGTGCGCCCAGGTCGCCGACACCGGCCACGCCGAGCAGGCTGTCCTGGCGCTTGAACATGCGGCCCGCCAGGAGGATGGTGGCCTCACGGATGGCCTCGGGGACCGACGGCCAGCCCCAGCGCGCCGTGACCTGCACGGGCGACGGCATGACGTGCGTCGGGAACAGCTGGTTGACGGCGTTGACCTGGTAGACGGGACGGCCCTGGGCGAGCGCGTTGAGCGGCCCGAGCTCGTAGTCGGTGGCGGCCCAGGTGGTGCCGTAGGCGCCGGAGCCGTCGCTGTCGGTCTTCACGACGAGGCCGGTGGTGGTCCCGATGTCGTCGACGTCGACGCGCCACTGCGCCGTCGGGCGGTAGATGCGGGCCGAGGCGGCGGCGTCCAGGTAGAACCGGCGGTCGCAGACGCCGTCGATGCGGCGGCTGGCGCCCTCGACGGCACGCTCGAGGGCGGCGTCGTCGATGTAGTCGCTGATGCGCAGCGCTGCCTTGAGCTCGGCCAGTGTGGCGTAGCCGTTCGTGATGCTCACGGTGTGCCTCCGTTGGCGAGCGTGCAGAGCTCGTCGATGATCGGGCGCCAGTAGGTGAGATCGG
>CAJANQ010000398.1 GCA_903941145.1 uncultured Actinomycetes bacterium | reverse complement strand
TGGCCTCGGGCGGCAAGCTCGCCGCGCTGGCCAAGGACATCGAGGCGCCCCTGGTCCCGGTCGACGCGTCCATCCCGATGCCACGCGCCGGCATCGGCGCCGTCTCGGTCCCCACGCTCGTCCTGCTCGAGCGCATGGGCCTGCTCGACGGCGCGACCGGGTGGATCGACGCTGCGGTCGAGCAGCTGCAGCGTCGGCGCGACCAGCTCAACACTGCTGACAACCCGGCCCGCACCCTGGCCCGCCACCTGGGCCGCACGCTCCCGATCGTCTACGGCGGCGGCGCAGTGGGGGAGACCGCCGCGTGGCGCTGGAAGGGCCAGTTCAACGAGAACCCCAAGATCGCGTCGTTCGCGAACCGGATCCCCGAGCTGACCCACAACGAGATCTGCGGCTGGGGCCAGCACGGTGACGTGACCCGTCAGGTGTTCTCGCTCGTGCTGCTGCGCCACTCGTTCGAGGACCCGCAGGTAGCGCGTCGGTTCGCACTGGTCGAGGAGATCTCCGAGGAGATCGTCGCCGGCGTGCACTCGGTGCAGGCCGAGGGTGAGGGCCGTCTGGCCCAGCTCATGGACCTGGTGCTCTTCGGCGACATGGTCACGCTGTACCAGTGCGAGGCCGAGGGGATCGACCCCGGTCCCGTGCCGATCCTCGACGACATCAAGCGCACGCTCGCCGCCCCGGCCTGATCCGCTCGACCCGCCCCGGCCTGATCCGCTCGACGCGTGCCGGAGCGTGCACGGCGCACCTGTCGCCGTCGCCTAGCCTGTCGACGTCCTGGCTGACGAGAACCCGGCGTCAGACGACCCCAGCCCGGCTCCTAGATCCCCGCCGCGGCGCGCCCGCACGAACGTCCTCAGGAGGACGACACCCATGAGCTTCACCGATTTCAAGGTCGCCGACCTCTCCCAGGCCCCCCTCGGCCGCAAGGAGATCCAGCTGGCCGAGCACGAGATGCCGGGCCTGATGGCCATCCGCGCCGAGTTCGCCGACTCCCAGCCGCTCGCCGGCGCCAACGTCACCGGCTCGCTGCACATGACCGTGCAGACCGCCGTGCTGATCGAGACCCTCACCGCGCTCGGCGCCAAGGTCCGCTGGGCCAGCTGCAACATCTTCTCGACCCAGGACCACGCTGCGGCGGCCATCGCCGTCGGGCCCGAGGGCACGATCGACGACCCCAGGGGCGTCCCGGTGTTCGCGTGGAAGGGCGAGACCCTGGAGGAGTACTGGTGGTGCACGGAGCAGGCGCTGCGCTGGCCCGACACCGCCACCGGCGGCCCGAACATGATCCTCGACGACGGCGGCGACGCCACGATGCTCGTGCACAAGGGTGTGGAGTTCGAGGCGACCGGTGTGGTCCCGGACACCGCCGACGGCGACTCCGAGGAGTGGGGCATCTTCCTCGACCTGCTGCGCCGCTCGCTGCCCGAGGACCCGCAGCGCTGGACCCAGATCTCGTCGGAGATCAAGGGCGTCACCGAAGAGACCACCACCGGTGTGCACCGCCTCTACCAGATGTTCGAGAACGGTGAGCTGCTGTTCCCGGCCATCAACGTCAACGACTCGG
>CAJANQ010000397.1 GCA_903941145.1 uncultured Actinomycetes bacterium | reverse complement strand
TTCAGGAGGACCTCACTCCCATGGTGTTTCCCTCCCTGCGTGATCTCACTCTCCGTGGTTATGGGGTTCCCGGTATGGCCGCTAGGTGAATCTTCCAGTGGGCGTCCACATTGAGAAAGTCACCCGTAGCCTGTCCCCAGCGTTCGGCATCGGCTCCGGGGGAGGTCCGATGCACCGACAAGTTCACTCCAGGGAGGAATCATGGGGCGCACCGAAGACAAGCTGGTCGTCGTTGGTCAGGGCTACGTAGGACTGCCTGTGGCCGTTGCGGCCGCCGAGAACGGCTTTGACGTGACGGGGTTTGAGGTCGATCCCCGCAAGGTCAAGCTCCTCAACGCCGGGACCAGCTACGTCGAGGACATCACCGACGAGCGGCTCCAGGGCCTGATCGACGCCGGTGTCTACCGGGCGAGCGGCGACGCCGCCGACATGGAGGGGTTCGACGTCTGCGTGATCTCGGTCCCGACCCCCATGGGCGAGGGCGTGCCGGACCTGTCCTACATCGAGTCGGCCTCGGCCGCCGTGGCGCCCTACATCACGCCCGGCTCGACCGTGATCCTCGAGTCGACCACCTACCCGGGCACCACCGAGGAGCTGTCGCAGCCGATCCTCGAGAAGGGCTCCGGCCTCCGAGCCGGCGCGGACTTCCACCTGGGGTACAGCCCCGAGCGCATCGACCCGGGCAACCAGAAGTACCGCCTTGAGAACACCCCCAAGGTGGTCTCGGGCGTCGACGCCGCCTCGCTCGACAAGGTGAAGTCGTTCTTCGACCGCCTGGTGGAGCAGACGGTCCCGGTCTCCGGCACCCGTGAGGCCGAGATGACCAAGCTGCTCGAGAACACGTTCCGCCACGTGAACATCGCCCTCGTCAACGAGCTCGCGATGTTCGCCAACGCACTCGGCATCGACGTGTGGGAGTCCATCGACGCTGCCTCGACCAAGCCGTTCGGCTACATGCGGTTCACCCCCGGCCCCGGCGTCGGCGGCCACTGCCTGCCGATCGACCCGTCCTACCTGTCGTGGCAGGTCGAGCGCGTGCTGGGCCAGACGTTCCGGTTCGTCGAGCTGGCCAACGACGTCAACGAGCACATGCCGGACTACGTCGTGCGCCGCATCCAGGGGATGCTCAACGACCGGTCCCGGTCGGTGAAGGGCTCGACGATCCTGATCTACGGCATGGCCTACAAGGCCAACACCGGCGACGCCCGTGAGACCCCGTCCCGCCCGATCGTCGAGCAGCTGCTCGAGCTCGGCGCCGAGGTCCTGGTGGCCGACCCGCACGTGGACGACAACCAGATGCCGGCCGGCGCCAAGCGTGCCGACGGCACCGCCCGCGACGCCGCGACCGCCGACCTGGTCGCCTACCTCGTGGACCACGACGCCTTCGACACCGAGGGCATCGAGTCCGGCGAGACGCCGGTGCTCGACTGCCGCAAGGCCCTCAAGGGCCCCCGGGTCGAGTACCTGTAGGCCGGGCACGATGGCGTCGCCAAAGGCGCTGGCAGTCGGCGGCGTCCGCGCCGTGATCAAGGGCAGCGCCGCGGTCGGCGACACCCTTCGGCCGCCCGCACCCGGCATCACGATCCTGATCTACCACCGCGTCGGCGCGGGGTCCGGGGGCCAGATGGACCTGGCTCCCGACGCCTTCGAGCGCCAGCTCGCATGGCTCGCCGCCACCCAGCGTGTGCTCACGCTGGACGCTGCGGCCGACGAGATCGGCGACATCGCCGGACCCACCGGGCCCGGCGTCGTGCTCACGTTCGACGACGGCACCACCGACTGGGTCGACCAGGTACTGCCCGCGCTCGAGCGGCACGCGCTCCCCGCCACGTTCTACGTCTCGACCGACTTCGTCGACCGGGGCGTGCCGTTCCCCGCCGACGGCAGGCCCCTCACGTGGGTCGGGCTCGCCGAGCTCGACTCGTCGGACCTGGTGACCGTCGGGAACCATACACACCGCCACCTGCTGCTCGACCGGCTTGCTCCGGCCGAGATCGACGAGGAGCTCGACCGCAGCCAGGAGCTGCTCGCCGAGCACCTCGGGGCCGTCCCGACGCACTTCTGCTACCCGAAGGCCGTCGCCGGCTCACCCGCCGCCGAGGAGGCCGTGCGCGCCCGGTTCCGCACCGCGGTCCTGGCCGGCACGCGGCCCAACGACCGGGACGCCGACCTGTGGCGCCTGACGCGCTCCCCGGTGCAGCCGTCCGACGGCGACCGGTGGTTCCGCCGCAAGGCCATGGGCGGGATGCATCTCGAGGACGACCTCCGACGCAGCGTCAACCGGCTCCGCTACCGCGGGCTCACCTCCTAGGTCTGCTGATGCCCGCGCCACGGCTCGTCCACCTCACCACCACTGACATCAGCCTCGAGCTGCTGCTGGGCCCGCAGCTCTCGGCGTTCGTCGAGGCCGGCTACGACGTCGTCGGAGTGAGCGCACCGGGACCGTTCGTCGAGCAGATCGAGGCGCGCGGCGTCCGCCACGTTCCACTCGCCAACGCCACCCGGGCCATGGCGCCGCACAAGGACCTGCTGGCCCTGAACGAGCTGCGCTCGCTGTTCAAGGACCTCCGGCCCGCCATCGTGCACACGCACAACCCGAAGCCCGGGCTCTATGGCCGGATGGCCGCCAAGGCGGCCAAGGTGCCGTGCATCGTCAACACGGTCCACGGTCTCTACGCGCTGCCCGACGACCGGCTGGCCAAGCGATCGGTCGTCTACACGCTCGAGCGGATCGCCAGCACGTGCTCCGACGCCGAGCTGGTGCAGAACCCCGAGGACCTCACCACGCTCCGCGACACGCTCAAGATGCCGAGGTCAAAGCTGTCCCTGCTCGGCAACGGCGTCGACATGAGCCGGTTCGCGTCGGCCGACGACCGCGACGGTCGCCGGGCCCGGGTCCGCGCCGAGCTGGGTGCCAGCGACGACACCGTCGTGGTCGGTGCCGTGGGCCGCATGGTGCTCGAGAAGGGCTACGCCGAGCTGTTCGAGGCATGGGACCGGCTGCGGGCCGACCTGCCCCAGGCGATGCTCGTGGTGGTCGGCCCGGACGACGACGACAAGGCCGACAGCGTGCCGCGCGAGCTCGTGGACCGTGCCCGGGCCACCGGCGTGAAGTTCCTGGGCATGCGCTCCGACGTCGAGGACCTCTACTGCGGGTTCGACGTCTACGTGCTCGCGTCGCACCGCGAGGGCTTCCCCAGGTCGGCCATGGAGGCCGCCGCGGGCGGGCTCCCGATCATCGCCACCGACATCCGCGGCTGCCGGCAGGTCGTGGCCGACGGACAGACCGGACTGCTCGTTCCGGTCCGCTCCCCCGAGGGCCTCGAGCGGGCCCTGCGCGACCTGGTCGGCGACGACGACCGGCGCCGGACCATGGGCCAGGCCGCCGCGGTGCGGGCGCTGCAGGAGTTCGACCAGCAGCGGGTCATCGACCTGACACTCCTCACCTACCGGAAGCTGCTGCTCAAGGCCGGCCTCCCGCTCCCCACCCCGGTGGCAGCCCCGTGACCGGCACGACCGACGAACGCCCACTCCGCGTGCTGGTGGTGTGCACCGCCAACCAGTGCCGCTCCCCGCTGGGCGAGGTGATCCTGCGCGACGCGCTCTTCCGCCATGGGGTCGACGCTGTGGTCGTCTCGGCCGGCACGATGCACGGCGCAGCGGGGATGCCCGCAGCCCGGGGCAGCCGCAAGGTGGCCAAGGAGCTCGGACTCGACCTGAACCAGCACGTCAGCCACGAGGTCGACGCCGACACGGTCGCCGCTGCCGATGTGGTCGTCACGATGGGCGTCAGCCACGTCATGGAGCTGGCCGCGCGGTTCGACGGCTGTCACGACAAGACGCTCACGCTCCGCGAGCTGGCGGCCCACGTGTCCTCGTCGGAGATGCAGGGGCCGCTCACGGTCGACCAGGTGCAGGCCGAGGTCGCCACGGCGTGCGACCGGCCGCTCGCCGCGCTGCTGGGCGGGAACCTCGACGTGGACGACCCGATCGGCATGCCCACCTCTCGCTTCCGCAAGACCGGGAACGAGGTGACCGAGCTGTTCGAGGTCGTCGTCGACGCCTGGTTCCCGCTCGCTCCCGGCGCCTGAACCGGGCTACCCGGCCGAGGCCGTGACCTCGGTGGTCCCCCCGTGCCGCCGCACCCGGACCACCCGGAGCCCCGCCGACTCGAGCAGCAGCGTGAACTCGTCCACCGTCCACTCCCGGGCGACACCCGGTCGTGCCGGCGGACCCAGGTCAGCCGGGTCCCGTTCCGTGAGC
>CAJANQ010000396.1 GCA_903941145.1 uncultured Actinomycetes bacterium | reverse complement strand
GGCCTGGCTGAGGGTCGAACGCCGGGAGCCCGGCCGTCGAGTCGGAGTCCCAGGTCCTTGCGGCCGACGACGCGGCAACATTCGCGGCCGCCGCCGCCTGCACCTCAGACTGCAGCGCCGCCTGCACCCTCCGCCTGCGCCACCGCTGCACGAGTGTCCCCACCACAAGCAGCACGGCCACGGTGCCGACCGCCGCCAGGACGTAGGGCAGGACGGGCACCGAGGTGTTGGCCATCGTGAGGGTCTGCGGGCCGGTGCCGGCGGTGCGGATGGTCCACGTGGCGGTACCGCCGCTGCTCGAGTCGGCGTTGGTGGACTCGACCCGCCCAGGCAGCGTCACGCTGAACTTCACCGACGGCGGAACCGCGAGCGCCGGGTTCGCGGCGAGCGGCGAGCCGACCAGTCCGCCCTGGGTCGCACTGGCGTCGATGACGGCGACCATCGACCACGCGTCGCCGGTCTGGGTGACCTGCAGACGCTGCACGACCCCTCCGAGCAGCACGCCGGTGACCCCACCGCCGGCCGAGCCGGCGTCGGCGGTGAGTGCCTTGACGTCGGTGAACGGCAGCTCGAGGCGCAGGGCCTGGCCCTCTGGCGTGTCGGTCACCTTGGCCACGGCGCCCGAGGACTGTGCCGACGCGGCGGTCTGCAGCTGTCGTGCGAAGGCCGGCAGGTCGCCACCGACCGTGGCGAGCAGCGCGGACGACGGGACCAGGTCGACGACGAGCTGCCCGCTGCCGTCGTCGGCGACCTCGAGGCCGACGCTGGCCTGGAAGCACGAGGTCGTGGCGACCAGCAGCATGAGCAGCAACAACGAGGCACCCAGCCGACGTCGAAGTTCACGCACCACGGTCCCTCCTCCGTCCGAGCGTCCTGTCGATCCGGGCACGGTTGTACCGCTGGATACAGATGAAGGGTGCATGGGCGAGGACCCCAAAGGCAACCATTGCCGCGCCGACCACCGGCGGGCACCACAGCAGGAAGAGCGGACCGGCGGCAAGGTTGACCCAGTGGACGGTCTCGGCCCGTCGGGTCTCGACGGCGAACCGCTGCAGGTCGGCGTCGCTGCGGCCCGGGAGCTGCCGCTTGGACGTGCCCCCGGGGAACAGGGCACCCCACTCGGGGAGCCGGTCCTTCCACCTCGAGATGCGGAGCCGTCGTTCGTACCAGCGCCCGCCGTCCTCGAACTTCCGGGGTCGGGTGAGCCAGGTGTCGTGGTCGAGCCGGTCGGTCGGGAGCCGGTGCACGGCGAACCCGCTGACCACTCCGAGCACGCCCCACACGGCCGAGGACACCAGGACGGCGGCGAGCGGCGTGAGGTGGACGAGCACGGCGACGAGTCTCGCGGTCCCGGCCGAAGGGGCGGGTGACCGTCAGGGGCGTGCGGCGCGGACCGGCACGGCCCGCCCGCGCCAGGTGACGCTGCGCCGCACGTAGGTCCGCCATGCCGAACGGGCGAACACCACCGCGAAGAACGCCATGAGCAGCGGGTACACGAGTGCCGTCCGCAGGCCGAACGAACCGGTGCGGCGGAGCATCCAGACGAGCTGGGCGACGAAGAGCGCGTAGACCGCCGGGAAGAGCCCGACCGGCAGGTCGCCGGAGAGCCCGTCGAACAGCACGCCGAGGCTGGCGCCGAGGGCCGTGACCCAGACGACGATCGCCCCGAGCCGGAGCGGGGCGGTGGCGCCGGCGCCCGTCACGAAGTTCTTGGTCCAGCCCTGCAGCATCGACTGCGGGCCGTCGGGGTACATGCGGAACCGCACCGAGCGCTCGCCGGTGAGGACCTCGACCGGCAGGGATGCGTCGCAGTAGGCCCGGGCGAGCGCGACGTCCTCGACGACACGGTCGTGCACGGACTCGTGGCCGCCGACCGTCTCGTAGTCGGTGCGGCTCGTCACCATGACCGGGCCGAACGCACCGGTCGGGCGTCGGCGGCTGCCGGCGCCGATCCCCATGAGGGCGATGACGTTGAACAACGCGGAGAGACGCTCGTAGGCGCGCCCGGGGGTGTGCCAGGGCTGGACCGACACCAGGCCGCCGCGACGGTCGTGCTGGGCGAGCAGCCGGTCGAGCGCACCGTCGTCGACCCGGACGTCGGCGTCGAGGAACACGAGCACGTCGCCGGTGGCCGCCTCGGCGCCGTTGGCGCAGGCCCAGGGCTTGCCGGTCCAGCCCGGCGGGAGCGGCGGGGCGGGGACCACGGTGACGAAGTCGAACCCGGCCGCGATGGCGGCCGTGCCGTCCGTCGAGTCGTCGTCCACGACCACGACCTCGGCGCCGGCAGGCCGGGCGGTGGCAAGGTCGCCGAGGAGCAGCGGGAGGGAGGTGGCCTCGTTGCGGGCAGGGACGACGACCGACACGCGTCGGGTGGTCGCCGGGTGCCCGGGCAGGGGAAGCCGGTCGACGGTCCGGGGGCGCCCGAAGGCCCACCAGCCGAGCAGCCACCCGGCTACCACGATGATCAGGTTCGTCACCTGCGAGTCCTTTCGATGCCACAGCCTCGCGCCGTCCGCCGCCGGTGAGCAGTATCTGTTCCGCCGGGAGTAGGTTCCGCATGTCCCGACAGACCTGTCTGAACCCGCATGGAGGCGACGTGCTGACGTTCACCGAGGAGCACGAGATGTTCCGCACCACCGTCCGCGACGTGGTGCGCAACGAGATCGACCCGCACTGCGACGAGTGGGAGCACACCGGCGACTTTCCCGCCCACCAGCTCTTCAAGCGTCTTGGCGACCTGGGCCTGATCGGTGTCGAGTACGACGCAGAGATGGGCGGCGGCGCCGCCGACCACGTCTACACGATGATCCTTGGCGAGGAGATGGGCCGTTGTGCGTCCCTCGGCGTGGCGATGGCGTTCGCCGTGCAGACCGACATGGCCACCCCGTCGCTCCACGAGTTCGGCAGCCCCGAGCTCAAGGAGCAGTTCCTCCGCCCGGCGATCGCCGGCGACATGGTGACGTCGGTGGCAGTGTCCGAGCCCGACGCTGGTTCTGACGTTGCGGCGCTGCGCACCCGCGCCGTGCGCGACGGCGACGAGTGGGTCATCAACGGCTCGAAGATGTGGATCACCAACGGCACCCAGGCCGACTGGCTCTGCCTGCTGTGCCGGACCTCCGACGAGGGCGGCTACCGGGGCATGTCGCAGATCGTCGTGCCGACCTCGACGCCGGGGTTCACGGTGAGCCGCAAGCTCGACAAGCTCGGCATGCGGGCGTCGGACACCGCGGAGCTCGTCTTCGAGGACGTGCGGGTCCCGGTCGCCAACACGATCGGCGAGATCGGCCGCGGGTTCCAGCAGCAGATGAGCCAGTTCCAGAACGAGCGGATGATCGCGTCGTACCAGATGGTGGGCGCGATCGAGCTGGCGCTCGAGCGGACCGCCGCCTACCTGCAGGAGCGTCAGGCGTTCGGCGCACCGCTCGCCGCCAACCAGTACCTCCAGTACGAGCTGGCCGACGTCGCCGCCGACCTCGACATGCTCCGGCACCACAACTGGGCCGCCGTGGCCAAGTACCAGCGCGGGGAGGACATGACCCGTGAGGCCACCGTGGCCAAGCTCAAGGCCGCCCGGATCGCCCGGCGCATGGCCGACCTGGCAGTGCAGTTCCACGGCGGCATGGGCTACGTCGAGGAGAACTGGCCGGCCCGTTTCTTCCGTGACACCCGCCTGTGGTCGATCGGCGGCGGCGCCGACGAGGTGATGCTGCGCACGCTGGCCCGGATGAACGGCATCCTGCCGGGCTGACCGGCCGGTCGGCCTGCGGCACCCGCGGTAGGGTGCCGACGAACGTACGGGGAGCTCGCACCCAGCGGGCTGAGAGGGTGGCTAGGGCCACCGACCCGAGAACCTGATCCGGGTAATGCCGGCGGAGGGAGCGATGCGCACCGTCGTGGTGCTAAGTGGTGGCCCGGGTCCTGCGCCCGGAGCCGTGCCCCTAGAACTTGCGGGGTCGGTCCGCGCCCCG
>CAJANQ010000395.1 GCA_903941145.1 uncultured Actinomycetes bacterium | reverse complement strand
GCGGGCGGCGACGGCACCCTGGCCGCGGTGGCGACCGTCGCAGCCCGGGCCGGCGTCCCGTTCGTCTGTGTGCCGGCAGGGACCCGCAACCACTTCGCCCTCGACCTGGGTCTGGACCGTGAGGACCCGGTCGCCGCACTCGCCGCGTTCCGCGACGGGCTGCAGCGCCACATCGACCTGGGCGAGGTGTCGGGCCGCACGTTCCTCAACAACGTGTCGCTCGGCGCCTACGGCGAGGTGGTGGCCCAGGAGCAGTACCGCGAGCACAAGGTCGGCACGGCGCTCGGTTCGCTGGGTGAGCTGGTGGGCCCGAACGCCGACCCGCTCCCGTTCCGGTTCGTCGACGGCTCGGGCACGCAGTGGGAGTCGGCGGTGGTCGTCCTGGTGTCCAACAACGTCTACGACCTGTCGCCCCGGCCGGGGTTCGGGACCCGGGCCACGCTGACCGACGGCCTGCTCGGCGTGGTGGCCGTTGCGGGCGAGCGGGTGGGCAGGCTCCTGGCCCCGGTGCAGTGGTCGACGGAGAAGTTCGTGGTCGAGTCCGACGGTCCGGTACGCGTGGGGATCGACGGCGAGGCGGTGGAGGTGCCGTCCCCGGTGGTGTTCCGGGTGCGCCCCGGCGCCCTGCGGGTGCGGATCCCGCGCACGGCGTCGGGCCAGTCGCCCGCTGCGGCGCGCTTCGGCGTGGTGCGCAGGACCGCCGGCCGGGTCCGGGCGCTGTACTCGGCGCACCCGGACTGACCGGTCGTCCGGTTCACCTTCTGGCCCCGGACCGGTACCCTCCCGGAGCAACGACAGCACGAGGGGGAACCCGGTGGGGCACCACGAACCAGCGCCGAGCATCACGATCCACGACATGGAGGCGGGCCGTCCCTACAAGGACAAGCTCAAGACCTCGAAGTACCTCGAGGAGCTGCGTGACCTGCAGGTCGAGCTCCTCAAGGCCCAGAAGTGGATCAAGGAGGAGGGCCAGAAGGTCGTCATCCTGTTCGAGGGCCGGGACGCCGCCGGCAAGGGCGGCTCGATCCAGCGGTTCACCGAGAACATCAACCCCCGTGGTGCCCGCACCGTGGCGCTGCCCGCCCCGAACGACACCGAGAAGGGGCAGTGGTACTTCCAGCGCTACGTCGCCCACCTGCCGACCAAGGGCGAGATCGTGCTGTTCGACCGCTCCTGGTACAACCGTGCCGGCGTCGAGATCGTCATGGGCTTCTGCACGCCGAACGAGTACGGCGAGTTCTTCCGCCAGGCCCCCGGTTTCGAGCGGTCCCTCGTGAACTCCGGGATCCACCTGTTCAAGCTGTGGTTCTCCGTCTCCAAGGAGAACCAGATCGAACGGTTCGAGGCCCGGAAGTCCGACCCGCTGCGGCAGTGGAAGTTCTCGCCCGTGGACGAGGCGTCCCTCGGCAAGTGGGACGACTACACCCGGGCGCGTGACTCGATGCTGATGAAGACCGACTCGGCCGAGGCGCCCTGGACCGTCATCAACTCGAACGAGAAGAAGCGGGCCCGCCTCGAGGCGATCCGCCACGTGGTGCACACGCTGGACTACCCGCACAAGGACAAGAAGGTGGCCCACGCCCCCGACCCGATGGTGGTCCGGGCGGCGTCCGAGGTCATGGACGGCATCCACATCTGACCTTTTCCGGGCAGGCGCTTGCGGGCGCAAGTAGTCTCCTCCTCATCCATCCGGGGCCTGAAGGAGGAGCTATGAGCCGTCAGGATCTCGTCTACGAGGAGCATCAGACCAGCGCGTGGGCCATCGGCTACGCGGCCTTTGCGGGGGTGGCGCTGATCCTCGG
>CAJANQ010000394.1 GCA_903941145.1 uncultured Actinomycetes bacterium | reverse complement strand
GGCTCGCTCGTCGCGGTGTCGTCGACCTCGGCGGTCCACGGTGCCGCCGGCAACCAGGCCTACTCGTGCTCCAAGACGGCGCTGCTGGCGCTCATGCGTGGCCTGGCGATCGAGTTCGCCCGCCACGGGATCCGGGCCAACAGCCTGCTGCCGGGCTGGACCGAGACCGACATGACGGCCCCCCTGCAGGGCTGGGACAAGTTCATGGCCACCACGACGGCCCGCACGCCCGTCCGGCGGTGGGGCACGCCCCAGGACATGGGCGCGGCGGCGGTGTTCCTGGCCGACCCCACCCTCACGTTCCACACCGGGGACTGCCTCACGGTCGACGGCGGCTACACGATCTTCTGACGGGCTGGCCCGCCTTCATCCGACTTTGAAGGATTCCGACCGCTCAGAGGTCGCTCGTCGTCAAGGTCGGAGGGGCGGGTACAGGTTCGGGTGTCGAGGCCTGCGCGTTAGGGTGCGGCAGTTGGCCTGACCCGAGGAGGCAGTCATGAAGGTGGTCGTGAACTTTGACCTGTGCGAGAGCAACGCGGTCTGCATGGGCATCGCGCCCGAGGTCTTCGAGGTACGTGACGACGACTTCCTCTACGTGTTGAACGAGGAGCCCGGCGAAGAGCTGCGCGACAAGGTGGTCGAGGCCGCCCGCCGCTGCCCCAAGCAGGCCATCGCCGTCGAGGACTGACCTTCCTGGGTGGCGCCGCCACCCGTCGGTCGAAAGCACTCTGGGGGACTCATGGGGACCATTGCCGTCGTGGGCGCGTCGTTGGCCGGACTGCACGCGGCCGAGGCGCTGCGTGCCGGTACCGGAGATGCGCCCGGCCATGACGGTCAGCTCGTGGTGGTCGACGCGTCCCCGACGCTCCCGCCCGACCGGCCACCGCTGTCCAAGCAGGTGCTCTCCGGCGAGTGGGACCTGGCCCAGGCCAAGGTGCCGCTGGCCGACCGGCTCGACGAGCTTGGCCTGGACCTTCGGCTGGGCACTGCAGCCACCTCCTTGAGTCCGGCGGGTGGTGACGGTCGCACCCTCACGCTGTCGGACGGCACCGAGCTGTCGGTCGAGGGCGTCGTGCTCGCCACCGGCGGCGCCGTGCGCCACCTGCCCGGTCCCCAGCTGGGCGGCGTGCACTCCATCCGCACCGGCGAGGACGTGACTGCACTGCTCGCCGACCTGGACGCCGGGCCGTCACGCGTGGTCGTGGTCGGTGCCGGGTTCATCGGCGCAGAGGCTGCCGCCACCTGCCGAGGTCGCGGCCTCGAGGTCACGATGCTCGAGGCGGCCGCCGCCCCGATGGAGCGTGTCCTGCCGGGCGAGGTCGGCGCGTTCGTGGCCGACCTGCACCGCGACCAGGGCGTCGACGTGCGCCTCGGCACCGGCGTGGAGCGGCTCGAGGCCGGCGACGACGGCCGTGTCCGTGCGGTCCACCTGGCCGACGGCACCGTGGTCCAGGCCGACGTGGTGGTCGTCGGGATCGGCGTGGTCCCGCAGGTCGACTGGCTCGCCGGTTCCGACCTGGAGCTGCGCAACGGGGTCCTGTGCGACTCCACGATGCTGGCCGGCCCCCGCGTAGTGGCGTGCGGCGACGTCGCGTGCTGGCCCAACCCGCACTTCGGCGAGGAGATGCGCGTCGAGCACTGGGAGAACGCGGTCGAACAGGGCGGCCACGCCGGCCGTCGGCTGCTCGACGAGCTGGCCGGGCGTCCCGGTACGCCGTTCGCACCGGTGCCGTGGTTCTGGTCCGACCAGTACGACCGCAAGATCCAGCTGGCCGGCCGCCCGACCGCGACCGACGAGTTCGTGCTGGTCGACGGAACGGTCGAGGAGCGCCGGTTCGCCGCGCTGTTCCGCCGAGGTGACCGCTGCACCGCGGTGCTGGGCGTCAACCGGCCCCGCCACGTGATGCAGGCCCGCATGCAGCTGGCACAGTCGCTGGCGTGGGACGACGCGGCCGCACTGTTCGCCCCCAAGGACTGAGGAGGCCCCGTGGCGCTGTTCTGGATCCTGGTCCTGGCCACCCTGCTGGTGGCGGTGGCCGACTGGTGGGCGGTCGCAGCTGGCCGCAAACCCGTCGAGTACGTGTTCAAGCCGCTGACCATGGCGGTGCTGATCGGCGCCGCGCTCGCCATGCCCGACCCGGTCTCGTCGACCTCCCGGACCTGGTTCGTGATGGCGCTGGCCCTCTCGCTCGTGGGCGACGTGTTCCTCATGCTCCCGGAGTCGGAGCTCAAGTTCATCGGCGGTCTGGGGTCGTTCCTGCTCGGACACGTGGCCTACATCCTGGGCATCCTGGCCATCGACGACTTCGCCACGGGCCGACTGGTGGTCGGCGTCGTCCTGGTGCTGGTCGGCATCGCCACCCTGGGCCAGACGATCGTGCGGGGCGCCTACCGGACCGACAAGGTCTTCGGTGTCCCGGTGGCCCTCTACATCGGAGTCATCTCGACGATGGTGGCGCTGGCCGTCGGCACCGGCCGGCCCGTACTGATCCTCGGTGCCGTGCTCTTCTTCATCTCTGATGCCTGCATCGGCTGGTCAAAGTTCGTCAAGGAGTTTCCCGGCTACCGCATGGCGATCATCACCACCTACCACCTCGGTCAGGTCGGGCTGCTGCTCGGCCTCCTGACCCACTGGAGCTGACATGGCGCTCACCGACCTTCTGGCCCCGGCGGCCGACCTGCTTCCCGGCGTGGTCGAGCTGCGACGCCAGCTGCACCTGCACCCCGAGCTCGGCCTGGACCTGCCCCGCACCCAGGCCGCCGTGGTCGACCAGCTCGAGGCGCTCGGGCTCTCGGTGCGCACGGGCGACCGGCTGTCGTCAGTGGTCGCCGACATCGAGGGCGGCCGGCCCGGTCCGACCGTGCTGCTCCGCGGCGACATGGACGCGCTCCCCATGCCCGAGGACACGGGCCTGGACTTCGCCAGCCGGGTCGACGGCACGATGCACGCCTGCGGGCACGACGCCCACACCGCCATGCTGGTCGGCGCCGCCCGGCTGCTGGTCGCGAACAAGGACCAGCTTCCCGGCCGCGTCCGGCTGATGTTCCAGCCCGGCGAGGAGGGCCCCGGCGGTGCCCCGCTCATGATCCGCGAGGGCGTGCTCGACGGGGTCGACGCTGCGTTCGCGCTGCACGTCGCCCCCAACCTGTGGTCCGGCATGGTGGCGTGGAAGGCCGGCCCGGTCATGGCGTCGGCCGACGTCCTCGAGATCAAGGTCCACGGGCGTGGCGGCCACGCCTCGACGCCGCACTGGGCGGTCGACCCGGTCCCGGTCGCGTGCGAGATCGTGCTGGCGCTCCAGCAGATGGTCACGAGGACCGTCGACGTGTTCGACCCGGCGGTGCTGACCATCGCGCAGCTCGAGGCTGGCACGACCGACAACGTCATCCCCGAGTCGGCCCGGCTGGTCGGCACGCTCCGGGCGGTGTCCGAGCGCACCCGCCACGAGGTCTGGGAGCGCATCTCGCAGGTCGCCGACGGCATCGCGGCGGCGCACGGGTGCACCGCCGACGTCGAGATCGCCCAGGGCTACCCGGTGACCCACAACGACCCCGGGTTCGCGTCGTTCGCGTCGGGGGTGGCCACCGAGCTGCTCGGCGCCGGCAAGGTCGTCGAGATGCCGGCACCCGTCATGGGCGCCGAGGACTTCTCCTACGTCCTCCAAAACGTGCCGGGCGCCATGCTCTACCTGGGCGTGTGCCCGCCGGAGCACGAGAACCCGTTCGTCGCCCCGGCGTGCCACTCGAACCGCATGGTCCTGCACGAGGACGCCATGACGACCGGTGTCGCGCTGCACGCCGCAGTGGCGACCGCCTACCTCGAGCGCAACGCCGGCTGACCCACCTCTGTCGGGCAGGGTCGGCGGCTAGTCCGACAGCTCCGAGCGGACCGCGGCGGCGACCACGACGTTCACCCGCATCCGCTCGAGGTGCTGGTCGACCTGCTGGCCGGCCACCGGCAGCGGGTGCTCGGCCAGGAACGCCACGACCCGGGCGGCCTGTGCCGGGTCGGTCAGGTGCCGGACGCCCTCGAGCATGCGCGGCACGCTCACCGGTGCGAACTCGTCCATGAGCGCCGACCACTGGGACTCGACCTCGTCCCAGGCCCGCCCGCCCAGGGTGGGGTGGGCCAGCATCTGACGCAGCAGGTAGGGGGCGTCCTGGGTGCGGACGTCGGTCACCGCGATCCCAAGGGTCCGCACGAACAGGGCCACCTGGTCGGTCTCGGCCAGTGCGTGCAGGAACCGCTGCTCGTCCTGGGGGGTCGGGGCGCTGCGCCAGCGCCGTTCGACCTCGGCGTGCTCCTCGACGGTCGCGGTCGACGCCACCACGTGCAGCGCGGCGGCCTGCAGCGCGGCGTCCTCCGGGTCGTCCCACAGCACCCGGGCCCGGTCGCGGACCTCGGCGTCGGCGCCGACGGTGCCGAGCAGCGTGAACAGGACCTCACGGGTCTCGCGGGCCGCGGGGTCGGCCGGCTCCGTCGCGACGGCAGCCTCGGCGGCCGCGAGCGCGGGACGGGCGGCAGTGCGGACGAGCTCCTCGACGGTGGCCGCGTGGTCGGGTCCGGCCAGCTCGTGCAGCTCTCGGGCGACCCGGGACAGACGGCGCCACACAGCGGGGTCGTCCTCGCCGTCGGCCGCCCACCCGAACAGGTCGACCACGTCGTTCGCCGTCGCGGTGCCGGCGAGCAGCGCGGCCCACGTGTCGTCGACCAGCGCGAACCGTTCGATGGCGGGGCGGTCCGGCCGGTGGCCGTCGGCGCCGGCGAGCGCCCGCCGGAGCGGGTCGGAGAGCTCACACCGGTAGAACCCGGCGGCACCCGTGTTGGCCACGACCCAGGCGACGTCGCCGGGAGCCTCGACCTCGGTGTCGTCCTCGAGCAGGACCCGCACCTCGGTGGTGGCGCCGTCCGTGGTGCCCACGGTCAGGACCATCGGCACCGGCCAGCGGCGCCCGGCCGCCGGCTCGACCCCGTCGACGGCCCGGTAGGCGGCCCGGCGCTGTGCGAGCCGGACGACGGGTCCGTCGGCGGACACCTGCACGACCGGGTGGCCGCCGTGGAAGATCCACTCGTCCATGATCCGGCGCACCGGTTCGCCGGTCGCAGCCTCGACGGCGTCCCACAGGTCGGTGGTCTCGGTGTTCCCCCACGCGTGGCGCGCCAGGTAGGCGGCGATGCCCCTGCGGAACGGCTCGGCGCCGACGTACTGCTCGAGCATCCGGACGACCGACGCGCCCTTCTCGTAGGTGAGGATGTCGAACATCCCCTCGGCGTCCTCGGCGGTGACGACCTCGTACTCGATGGGCCGGGTCGAGGTGAGGGCGTCGGTGTCGAACGCCGCGGTGCGGAGCAGGCCGAAGTGCGTCCAGACCTCCCAGGACGGACGGAACTGGTCGCTCGCCATGATCTCCATGAACGTGGCGAACGCCTCGTTGAGCCAGATGCCGTTCCACCAGCGCATCGTCACCAGGTCGCCGAACCACATGTGGGCCAGCTCGTGGGCCACGACGTCGGCCACCCGCTGGAGCTCGGGCCGGGTTGCCCGCTCCGGGTCGACGAGCAGCAGCACCTCGCGGAACGTGATGCAGCCCAGGTTCTCCATGGCGCCGAACGCAAAGTCGGGGACCGCCACCAGGTCGACCTTGTCGCCGGGGTAGGGGAGCCCGTAGTAGTCCTCGAAGTACCGCAGCGCGGACTCGGCGACGTCGAGCGAGAACTCGCACAGGTGCCCCTGGCCGGGGAGGTGCACGACCCGCAGCGGGACCGGCCCGGCGGCGCACTCGACCATGCGGGGCGCCGTCGCCTCGAACGGCCCGACGACCAGTGCGACGAGGTAGGTCGACATGACGACCGTGTCGGCGAAACACACACGCACCCTGCCGTCGCCGGCGGCGCTGCGGGAGACCTCTGCGGCGTTGGAGACCGCGACCTCGTCCTTCCCCACGACGACGGTGATCCCGAACGCGGCCTTGAACTCGGGCTCGTCGAAGCACGGGAACGCCCGGCGTGCGTGCGTGGCCTCGAACTGCGTGACGGCGAGCGTGTGCTCGCGGCCGTCGAGCTCCGTCGTCGAGCGGTAGAGGCCGGTCAGGTGCTCGCCGAGCGGCGCCCCGAAGGCCAGGTGGAGCTCGACCGGCCCGGGGTCCAGCGGCGCGGCGGGGACGAGCCGCACCTGCTCAAGGTCCTCGAGGTGCTCGACGTCGACGTCGGTGCGGGCCCCGTCACGCTCGATCCAGGCCGCGGTGACGTCCAGGCCCACGGAGTGCAGGACCACCGCGTCGCACGTCTCGACCACGTCGGCCTCGACCATGACGGTCCCGGAGAAGGTCGCAGCCGTGGTGTCGACGTCCCACTCGACCTCGTAGCGGTGGGGCAGGACGGTGCGGGGCAGACGGTGGTCGGCGTCGGAGTTCACGGCCGGATCGTACCGACGTTCCGGCACCGGCCCGCCGGCTCAGCTGCCGCGTGCGTCGTCGGCGTCGGCGCTCGGTGCGGGCGCGCCGCCCTGGAGGCCGTGGCGCTCCTCGATGTCGGCCCGGGCGTCGATGCCCATGACCATCATCCGGACCTCGGCGGCCGCACGGGGGCGGCCGAACAGGTAGCCCTGGGCGAAGTCGCAGCCCATGGCGGTGAGGTGCTGGAGCTGGGGCTCGGTCTCGACGCCCTCGGCCACCACGGCGATGCCGAGCGAACGGGCCAGCCCGATGACGGTGCTGATGATGACCTCGTCCTCGTGCTCGATGCCGAGCCCGTCCACGAACGACCGGTCGATCTTCAGGAGCCCGACCGGGAACTGTCGGAGGTACCGGAGCGACGAGTAGCCGGTGCCGAAGTCGTCGACCGCCAGCCGGATCCCCATCTCGCCGAGGTCGGCCAGGGTGGGGCTCGACGCGGCGTCCTCCATCATCACGCTCTCGGTGATCTCCAGGTAGAGCTGCTCGGCCCGCAGGCCGGAGGCGTCGAGGGCGGCACGGACGGCGCCCGGCAGCTTGGGGTCGTTGAACTGCCGTGCCGACACGTTGACCGAGAGCGACATGTTGGCCATCGACGGCTCGACCCGTCCCCACTCGGCCACCTGTCGGCAGGCCTCACGGAGCACGAAGTTGTCGATCTCGGTGATGACGCCGGTCTCCTCGGCGACCGGGATGAACTCGTCGGGACGCACCATGCCGCGGGTGGGGTGCTCCCAGCGCACCAGGGCCTCGACGCCGACGACCCGGCGGTCGAGCAGGCGGACCGAGGGCTGGTAGTGGACGACGAACTGCTCGTCGTCGATGGCCCGGCGGAGGTCGGACTCGGCGCTGGCCCGCCGGCGGGCGGACTCGCGCAGGGCCTGGTCGAACAGCTCGAACCGGCCACGGCCGCGCTGCTTGGCCCGGTACATGGCAAGGTCCGCGCTCGAGAGCGCGGCCTCGGCGTCGTCGGTGGGTGCGGCCTCGGCCACGCCCACGCTGATCGACGGGACGATGGCCAGGTTGCCGATCTCGAGCGGCTCGGCCAGCTCGGCCACCAGCCGCTGGGCCAGCTGCCGACCCTCGGAGAGGCCGCGGCCGTCGACGATGAGTACGAACTCGTCGCCGGCGAGACGGCCGACCAGGTCCTGGTCCCGGACGTGGCGCCGGAGCCGCTCGGCGACGCCCTTGAGGAGCTCGTCGCCGACCGCGTGCCCGTGGGCGTCGTTGACCTGCTTGAACCGGTCGATGTCGACGAACAGCACGGTGACCGGGTGCGGCACCGGCGAGTGCCGGGAGGCGTCGAGCAGCCGGTTGAGCTCCTGGGTTACCCGGTGGCGGTTGGCCAGCCCGGTGAGGGCGTCGTGGGTCGCCTGGTGGACGGCCTCGGCGAGCGCCAGCCGGATGGCCTCCATGGCGCTGGCGTCGTTGAGCGCAAGGGAGGCGTGGTCGGCGAAGGTCGTGGCGATCTCGACCGCCTCGGTGTCGAACCGCCCGCCGTCGCCGCCCGCCTGCACGACCAGGGCGCCGACCGGGGCGCCGTTGCGGTGGACCGGTGCGGCCAGGACCGAGATCGCGCCGCTCCCCCCGGCGGTGCCAGGGATCGGGGGCGTGTCGGACTCGACCACGACGACGCCGTTGGTGGCGACCGCCAGGCGTGCCGGGTGCTCCCGGTCGGCGATCTCGTGGTGCATCTCGTCGGAGGTGCCCTCGCCGGCGACGCAGAAGAGGATCCCGACCTCGGGCCGGGACTCGTCCTCGAGGAAGAGACCAGCGGCCTGTGCGCCCAGGTGGCTCATCGCCCCCGTGGTTACGGCGTCCAGGATCTCCTTCGTCGGCCGTCGCACCGAGATCGCCCGCTGGATGCGCTCCAGCTGGTTCATGATCGCCGTGCGGGCCTGGAGCTCGGTCAGGAGCCGGGCGACCTCGGAGGCCTGCTGCTCCGAGAGCTCGCGGGCGGCCCGCTCGGCCTCGACCGCGCCGACCAGCCGGAGGCTCAGGGTCATCGACCGGGCCATGGCCCGGAAGAGCGCCCGTTCCTCGGAGTCGAACCGGTGGTGGAACCGGCCGATGGTCAGCACTGCGTGCTCGTCGACGGGCGCCCACAGGAGGGAGAGCGCGTCGCCGGCCAGCCGGAGGTGGTCGGGCCGCTCGGCCTGCGACGCCGCCAGCTGGTCGAGGTCCCGTCCGTTCAGTCCGATCGACCGTTGGACCGTGCCGTCCTCGTGCAGGACGACGGCGACCTCGGCGTCGAACGCCTCGGCCGCCCGGTCCACCGCAAGACGCAGCACGTCCTGGTCGCCGTCGGGCGAGAACACCGAGAGGAACTCGGCGAGCGTGTGGAGGGACCAGGAGGAGTCGTGCACGGGGGAGGTGGCGGGGGTCGGGTCAGCCCAGGGCCAGGGCGACGAGGGTCTGGTTGTGGAAGCCGCCCGCACCGCGGGTCCGGGCGATCTCCCCGTAGGTGTAGAAGCCGGCCACCGGTGCGTCGCCGGCGTGGACCCGCATCCGGGCCACCTCGTCGTGGTCGCCCTCGTCGGTCAGCACCGACCTGCGGGCGATGCAGTCGAACACCATGAGCCCGAGCGGGTCGGCGCCGCCAAGGGCCTCGATGGCTTCGGTGCAGGCGTCGTCGGTGGCGCCGAGCACAGTCTCGGCGTCGCCCGTCATGGTCCAGGCCAGACCACCGGCGGGGACCTCGGCGATGCACTGGAGCGTGCGCGCCTCGAAGTCGGCGCCACCCACGTAGCGGATCTCCATGCGGTCCCGTCGCCGGATGCCCAGCGGCCGGGTCACGGCAAAGTCGATGAACGCGTCGAGGTTGTTGCGCACCTCGGCCGGCGCGTCGAACCGGTCCAGGTACACGTCGAGCGCAGGTCGGTCGTCCAGTGTGCTGACGACCACCCCTTGGGAGGCGGTCACGAGCATCGACTCGCCCACCGGCTCCCAGCCGTGGCGGACTCCGATGCCGATGGGCCGGTCCGAGGAGATGGCGGCGGCGACCACCGCGCCACAGTGGACCTTGTCGCCGAAGATCTGGAACGTCTGCAGCATGTCGAGGTCGTCGCCGGCGCAGCCGCCGACGAGCGGGATGCTGGCGCCCGCCTGCTCGTAGGCCCCCCGCACCACCTCCATCTGGTCGCCGACGAGCCCGTCGGCGAGGAGCAGGAGCACGGTGTGCTCGCGCCGCTCGACCTGGTTGACGCAGTCCGCCGCGGCGAAGGCCGCGTCACGGAGCGAGACGTTCGTGAGGTCCGCCGCAGGGTCCTGGGCGTCCTCGCTGATGCCGAGCCCGGTCGCCACGGAGAACCCGTCGCCGCCGAGGGCCATGACGACCACCGAGGCGTCGGCCGGGCCGTCGGTGAACACCTCGCCGGCGGTCGAGGCCCCGACGACCAGGGCCGGTCCCGACTGCTCGTCCACGGTGCTGGCCACGACGTCGAGGTCATGACCCTTGGACACGAACACGACCACGAGCTGGGCGTCGGCGCCCTTGACGGCCAGTGTGGTGGCCTCGGTCGCCGCGGTGGCGGAGTCCTCGGCCGTGGAGTGGCCCACCCGGACCCATGCGGCCTGCCCGCCTGCAGCTGTCGTCATGTGTTCGCCCTCGATCTGTTGTCCGCGCCGTCGGTCGTCTGCGCTGTTCGTCCGGACATCAATCGGCCGGTGCGTGGGAAACCTGAACCTTCCTCGCAGAAAGGTGCCGGACGACCGTCAGGGCGCTCAGGGTCCGGGCCGGTCGGGTCCGGCTGGGCCGGTGGTACGTTCGCCGCATGACCGACTGCTTCGACGTCACCATCGAGG
>CAJANQ010000393.1 GCA_903941145.1 uncultured Actinomycetes bacterium | reverse complement strand
TTCGAGAAGGTGTTCAACACGCCGTCGCACCACCGGGCCCACCACGGCGCGAACCGCCAGTACCTGGACCGCAACCACGCAGGGATCCTCATCGTCTGGGACAAGCTGTTCGGGACGTTCGAGGAGGAGGACGAGCCGGTCGTCTACGGCCTCACCAAGAACATCCACACGTTCAACCCGGTGAAGATCGCCACCCACGAGCACGCGGAGATCGCCGAGGACGTCCTGCGCGCCGACAACTGGCCCGACCGCATCTCCTACGTGGTCCGCGGCCCCGGCTGGGCCTACGAGCACCGCCGGCTCGACGGGGTCGACGCCCCCAAGGACGACCCGACCGTCGTGGTCGACGTCGACCTCAGCGAGATCGACGAGGCGCTCGCCCCCGCCTGAGCACGCTGCGCCGCGCCGACGTGGCGTGACCGCACCCCACCGGCTTGGGCCACAGCGGCCCGCCGGTGCCAAGATCCCCCAACTGAACGGGCGAACCTGCCCCTGAACCCGGAGACACCATGGCAACCGACGTCGTGATCGTCAGCGCAGTGCGCACCCCCATCGCCACCGCCTACAAGGGCTCGCTCATCGGCGTCGACGCCTACGAGCTGGCCCGCGTCGCCATCTCGGCCGCCGTCGAGCGCTCGGGCGTGGACCCTTCCAAGATCGAGGACATCGGCTTCGGCGAGTCCATGCAGGGCGGCGGCAACCTGGGCCGCCACGCCGCCATCGCTGCGGGCCTGACCAACCTTCCGGGCGTCGCCACCCAGCGCTGGTGCGCCTCGGGCATGGCCGGCACCCAGTGGATCGCCGCCAACATCGCGGCCGGCATGATCGACTGCGGCATCGGCGGCGGCGCCGAGTCCATGTCGACCGCCCCGGCCGGCTCCAAGCCCGGCCCCGACGGCCAGCCCGCCATGTGGCTCCCGCCCGCCAACCCGGACGACCCCGACGCGCCGACCTTCAACATGGCCCACACCGTGGGCGACAACACCGCCCGCATGGCCGGCGTCACCCGTGAAGAGGCCGACGAGTGGGCCTACCGGTCGCACATGGACGCCATCCGGGCCATCGACGAGGGCCGCTTCGACAACGAGATCGTGCCCGTCGCCCTTCCCGGCGGCGGCGAGTTCTCCGTCGACGAGCATCCCCGCCGGAACTCCTCGCTCGAGAAGCTGGCCACCCTGCCGATCCTCAACCCGATGCTCGAGGGCGCCATCACCACGGCCGGCAACGCCTCGGGCCTGAACGACGCCGCCGCGGCGCTCGTCCTGTGCTCGCGGGAGTTCGCCGAGGCCAACGGACTCAAGCCCCTGGCTGCCATCCGCGGCTGGGCCTCGGCCGCGCTGTCGGCGCCCGAGACCGGCCTCAGCCCCAGCGTGGCGCTGCCGAAGGCCCTCGAGAAGGCCGGCATCGGCATCGACCAGCTCGCCTCGGTCGAGATCAACGAGGCCTTCGCCTCGGTGACCGTTGCGGCCACCAAGACCCTGGGCCTCGACCGCGACATCGTGAACGTCAACGGCTCGGGCTGCTCGCTCGGCCACCCGATCGCCTGCACCGGCGCCCGGATGATCGTCACCATGATCAACGAGCTCGAGCGCTCCGGCGGCCAGTACGGCGCCGTGGCCATGTGCGCGGCGGGCGGCATGGGCTCCGCCACCGTCATCGAGAAGCTCTGACCGGCCGGGCCGGAACCAACCGGCCCGCACCGTCAACTGACCAACTTCCGTTCTTGGGGGATCTGGGGCCGTATCGGCACCGGATCCCCCAAGTTCGTTACTTGGGGCGGGCTACGGC
>CAJANQ010000392.1 GCA_903941145.1 uncultured Actinomycetes bacterium | reverse complement strand
GTCAGGCGCTCGACGTCGGCCCGGGTGTAGCGGGGCCGGGGGAGACCGACCAGCCGGTGCAGGTCCTCGAGCGGCTCCGTCGGTCGGTGGTCGGACATCGCGCAGAGCGTACCGGTGGGTCTGACGGCGGCCGGGCGTGCCAAGTGGCCGAGCCCGGTGGCGGGACCCTGCGCCAGCACGGCGCATACTGGCGCCATGATCGAGATCGAGCGCCACGGGAACGTTGCCGTCGTCCGCTGGGCCGACGGCGAGAACCGGTTCCACCGCAACAGCATCGTGCGCTGGCACCAGGTGATGGACGAGCTCGAGGCGGTCGAGGGTCCGCTGGCGGTCGTGGTGACGGGGGAGGGGAAGTTCTTCTCCAACGGACTCGACCTGGACTCCTTCGCCGCGGAGCCGGACGACATGGGGTTCGTCGTCGGCGAGGTGCACCGGCTCTTCGGCCGGATGCTGCTGCTGCCTGCCTACGTGGCCGGCGCGCTCAACGGCCACACGTTCGCGGCGGGGGCGATGCTGGCCTGCTGCTTCGACACCCGGGTCATGCGCGCGGACCGCGGCTTCTGGTGCCTGCCCGAGGCCGACCTGGCCATCCCGCTCACCGAGCCGATGTTCGCCACCGTCATGGCACGGCTGCCCGTGGCCGTCGCAGCAGAGGCCATGAACACCGGCCGCCGGTACCCGGGCCCCGAGGCGCTCGGTGTCGGCCTGGTCGAGCACCTCGCCGCCGAGGACCAGGTCCTGGCCCAGGCCGTCGACCTGGCCGACCGGGTGGCGACCAAGGACCGCCGCGTCATCGGCACCCACAAGCGGATGCTGTTCTCCGACGTCGCCCGGACGTGCGGGCACGTACCGGACTGACGTTGCGGCGGCGGGAGCCCGGGTCGGCCGGTAGTCTCCGGGGCGCTGCACCGGACGGCCGGTGCCTGACACGAAGGACAGCCGAATGAGCGACGTCGCAGGAGTCCATGGACCGGTCGACTACCTGATCATCGAGTTCCAGGCCGAACGCGCCAACGGCTCGATGGTCGAGGCGGTGCTCGACCTCGTCGACCGCGGCATCATCCGCATCTACGACGTGGTGGTCATCGAGAAGGACGCCGACGGCACGTTCAGCGGCATCGAGCTGACCGACCTGGCCCAGGACCACCTGGGTGGGATCGCGGCGTTCGCCGGTGCGTCGAGCGGCCTGCTCGGCGACGACGACCTGGCCGAGGCCGCCAACGCCATCGCCCCCGGTGCCGCGGCCGCAGTGCTCGTGTACGAGAACACCTGGGCCATCCCGTTCGTCGCCGCTGCGTACTCGGTCGGTGCCGAGTTTGTCGGCGGCGGCCGGATCGCCGGTGCCGATCTCATGACCGCCCTCGACGCACTCGACGCGCTCGAGAACTGAACCAAGAACTCACTAGACGGAGGAACTGACATGCCTGGACTGCTCCGAGGAGTTGCCCGAACTGCCGCCATCGCCGGCACCGCGACCGCCGTGTCGGGCCGTGTGGCCCGCCGACAGGCCGAGAAGTACACCGACCGCGACGCCCAGATCGCGGCCGACCGCCAGGCTGCCTACGACCAGGCCACGGCCCCGGCCGCTGCCCCGGCCGCTGCGCCGGTCGCTGCCGCCCCGGCGCCGGCTGCCGCTCCCGAGGCGGACCTGATGGACCAGCTCCAGAAGCTGGGCGACCTGAAGGCCCAGGGGATCCTCACCGAGGAAGAGTTCGCGGCCCAGAAGGCCAAGCTCCTCGGCAGCTGAGACTCTCGCTGGCCGGTAATTGGCCATAGACAAAGCGATATATCCCGGGTACCGTGGGCGCTGTGAAGAGCGCTGACGTCATTCGAACTGCCCGCACGCGCAGTGGTCTGAGCCAGGCCGAGCTGGCGCGCCGCGCTGGTACGAGCCAGCCGGTCATCTCGGCCTACGAGCACGGCCGTCGAGACGCAACGGTCGAGACCCTTCGCCGACTGGTTGCTGCGACAGGTGAGCAGCTGCAGTTGCGGCTGGCGGAACGAACACCGGACCAGGCGCCTGCGACGTCGGCCGCCGAGTCGGCCGAACGCCTCGTCGACGTGCTGCTCCTTGCCGATGCCCTCCCCGCGCCGCGTCGCGGGAGGCTGGAGTTCCCGCGGCTCTCGTCGTGACCGAGCCGTCGCTTCCCGACAAGGTCGTCGCGCTCGCTCGTGCTCTGGACGACGTGCCGCACGCGTTCGGTGGAGCACTGGCTCTTGCCTATTACGCCGAACCTCGGGCGACTCAGGACATCGACCTCAACGTCTTTGTCGCCGAGTCGCAGGCCACGGACGTGCTGTCGGTGCTCGCCCCGCTTGGTGTGGAGATCGAGGGGGCAGAACAGGTCGCTCGGTCGGACGGACAGGTGCGCGTCCACTGGGGGCGAACTCCCATCGACCTGTTCTTCGCCTACGACCGGTTCCACGAGGCGGCCCGCAGTTCGGCACGCGTGCTGCCGTTCGCCGATTCGCAGATCTCGGTGCTCGCACCCGAGCACCTCTTCGTCTGCAAGGTGGTGTTCGACCGCCCCAAGGACTGGGTCGACCTCGACGCCATGCTGGCGCAGGGAACCTCGGTCGACGCTGCCGAAGTGCTGCGCTGGGTCGGACGGCTGGTCGGTGACGAGGACCGTCGCTACGACCGAGTGGCTGCACTCCTGACGAGTGGCCGCTGACGCACCGCGCTCGCCCGGACAGGTGCGGGTGCGCCGTACAGTCGGCGCGTGCGTCTGAACCATCCTGAGCCGTTCGAGGCCCGCTGGCGGGCCAAGTGGGTGTGGGCGGGGTACCCGGCCATCGCCACCGAGACCTCCACCCGCCCGGTGCTGTCGGACACCTCGGACCGCGTCGTGCTGCTGCGCCGCACGGTGCACCTCGACGCAGTGCCCACCTCGGCGCCCTGCCGCATCTGGGCCGACGGTCGCTACGTGCTGCGCGTCAACGGGACCGAGGTCGCCCGCGGTCCGGTCCGCTCCGACCCCCGCCGCGCCCACTACGACACCGTCGACCTGGCGCCGCACCTGCAGCCGGGCGAGAACGTCCTGGCCGTCACCGCCCGCCACTTCGGCGTGGCCACCTCGTGGTGGATGCCGGTCCCACCGAGCTACACGCTGGGCGCCGGCTCGGTCGTGCTCGAGGCCAAGGTCGGCGACGAGTGGGTCGTGACCGACCGCTCCTGGAAGGCCGCCCCCGGCGACGCGTGGACCCCGGTCCCGGTCCCCGGCGACGTGGCCTGC
>CAJANQ010000391.1 GCA_903941145.1 uncultured Actinomycetes bacterium | reverse complement strand
CCTGGCGGTCGTGCGCCCGGGGGTCGCGGTGCAGCCGCCGACGCTCTTTGTGAACAAGGCTGCTGTCGCGTCCGAGCTCCACGGGACCCTGACATGGGGCGCTGCACAGGCCGGCGTCGCCGAGGGTGTCGTCGACGCCCTGGCCGACGGAATCGTGGACGCCGCACAGGTGGGCGAGCTGGTGCTCGTCTGCGCGGTCTGGGTCGACCCCGCGGCCGACGACGAGGACGCCGTCCGGCAGAACAACCGAGCGGCCACCCGGGCGGCGCTGGCGGCCGGACGCACCGGCTCGCCGCATGTCGACGAGGTGGTGGCGCTGAGGGGCCAGGCGAAGAATCCGTACCTCTCCGCAGCGGCTGTCGAGGACTCTCAGCAGCACCAGAAAGACTGAACTGAGTTCGGAACATTTCGCGTGACAGGCGTCACGATCTGGGCCTAGGGTGTTCTCACCAACGCAAGTTGGATCGGTCGAGGGCCACCGTCAGGTGACACTCCCGACGACCGACAGGTCGTGTGGACGGATTCGGGGGGTTTCGTCCACACGACCTTCGGCCGTTTTCCGGACAGGTCACGGGCACGGATGTGCCCAAGGCCCCGCTGTGTCGGGCAGACTTCCCGGGTGCCGTTCCAGAAGCTGACCTCGACCGACGCCTTTGTGGTGACCGACCTGGCGGGTGCCCCGTCCTCGACCGGCATCGTGCGGCGGGCCCGCAAGATCCTCCCTGACGGCGCCAAGCTCTTGGCCCGCACCACGACCTACTCGTGGGCGGTGCTGGGCCAGCAGCGCGGCGGCGCCTCGGCAGGCATCAACGCCGAGGACGACGCCGCCGACGCAGCAGTTGCGGCGTTCGTCGAGGAGCTCACTGCTCAGGTGAGCGACGGATCCCTCTCCATCGACGCAGGCAAGGGCCTCCCTGCCGGCTCGCTCGGCGCACTCGACGCAGTCGACCGGCGCAACGGCGCCCGACGCACCGCCGCGACGAACGGCACCGTGGACGACGAGCTCCTGGCCGCCGGGGTCGTTGCGGCGGCGGCAGCAGCCGCCGGCCCGCTCGACGGCCTCACCGCAGTTGTCGAGGGAGCCGGGTCCGCCGCTTCCGCGCTCGAGGCCCAGCTGGCCGAGGCCGGGGTGACGGTCACCCCGGCTGGCGAGGGTGGTCCGCTGGGCACCTCGGCCGACCTCCTCTTCTGCGGCTCGAAAACCGGGCTGGTCGACCACCAGGCAGCGGCCGCACTCCCCCACAGGTTCGTGGTTCCCGTCGGCCCGGTGCCGGTGACCGCACGAGGCCTGGCCGTCGCGCACCGCAACGGTGTCGTGGTGCTCCCGGACTTCGTCACGACCGTCGGACCGCTCGTCGGCTGGACCGCCCCAGAGGGCACCCCGCTCGACGAGTCGCTGGCCGACGTCCGCTCGACCGTGACCGACCTGGTCGCCCGGTGCCTCGCCCACCCGGAGAACCCGACGCTCGGCGGTTGTGCCGTTGCCGAAGAGTTCCTTTCCACCTGGCAGGACGAGCTCCCGTTCGGCCGCCCCATGGCCTGACATGTCCGACGGAGCGGCGCCGGCCAGACGGGGGGCACCCGAGAAGCTGACCCGCTACGCGTGGTTGTCGATCGCCGCGGCACTGTCGACGATGGCGATCAAGGGGTTCGCGGCCTGGCTCACCAGCTCGGTCGGTCTGCTCTCCGACGCCCTTGAGTCGTCGGTGAACCTGGTGGCCGGCGTCGTGGCGCTGGTCGCGCTCACCGTTGCGGCCAAGCCGGCCGACGAGGGCCACACCTACGGCCACACGAAGGCCGAGTACTTCT
>CAJANQ010000390.1 GCA_903941145.1 uncultured Actinomycetes bacterium | reverse complement strand
GTGTTCGACGTGGGCGGCAGCTCGCTGCAGCGGGTGCCGATGATGGAACCGGGCAGGGGCACCGCCGAGCACGTCGGGGCGCTCTTCGACGAGGTCTCGAGCGCGGCGGAGCTGCTCGAACGCCTCGGCCGATAGGTGTCGGCACCGCGCGTTACCTTGGGGCTCCGGAGGTTCTGATGGCCGAGCGAGAGCAGAAGCGCAAGACGACCCCGCCGAAGCGGGACGAGCAGGTCGAGGAGACGACGGCTGCCGCCGCGCCCGGCCAGAAGATCAAGGAGGAGCTCGACGACCTCCTCGACGAGATCGACGAGGTCCTCGAGGGCAACGCCGAGGAGTTCGTGAAGTCGTACGTCCAGAAGGGCGGCGAGTAGTTCCGTGCTCCTGCCGACCGACTTCCCCGGCGGCGATCCGGGGCCCAACTTCTTCGAGCTGGCCCGCCACGCCGGCCTGCTTCCCGAGTTCCCGTCGGGGCAGATCGACGGCATCACCCACGGCACCACCTGTGTCGCGCTCCGGTGCGCCGACGGAGTCGTGATGGCGGGCGACCGCCGCGCCACCTCGGGCAACTTCATCAGCCACCGGACCATCGAGAAGGTGTTCCCGGCCGACCGCCACTCGGGCGTCGCCATCGCCGGTGCCGCCGGTCCGGCGGTGGAGATGGTCCGCCTGTTCCAGCTGCAGCTCGAGCACTACGAGAAGATCGAAGGCAGCCAGGTCAGCCTGGAGGGCAAGGCCAACCAGCTCTCGCAGATGGTCCGCAACCATCTGCCCGCCGCCATGCAGGGGCTGGCCGTCGTGCCGATCTTCGCCGGCTGGGACCTCGCCCGTGAAGAGGGCCGGCTGTTCCAGTTCGACGTCACCGGCGGCCGCTACGAGGAGTTCGACCACGCGGCGACCGGCTCCGGCTCGCTCCACGCCTCGACGGTCATCAAGCTGAACTGGCGCGACGGCATCACGTCCGACGACGCCGTCGACCTGGCGCTGTGGTCCCTCTTCGAGGCCGCCGACGAGGACTCCGCCACCGGCGGGCCGGACCTGCTCCGCGGGATCTTCCCCGTGGTCGCGACCATCACGGCAGGCGGGTTCACCCGCCTGGACGACACCGACCTCCGGGCCAGGGTCGAACGGCTCGTCGAACGCCTCCGGACCGAGCGGGGAGGTGCCTGACATGTCCATGCCGTTCTACGTCTCGCCCGAGCAGATGACCAAGGACCGGGCGGACTACGCCCGCAAGGGCATCGCCCGGGGCCGCGCCATGGCCGCCTGCACCTACCAGGGCGGCGTGCTCCTCTGTGCCGAGAACCCGTCCCGGATGCTGCGCAAGATCTCCGAGATCTACGACCGAATCGGCTTTGGCGGCGTCGGCAAGTACAACGAGTTCGACCAGCTGAGGATCGCCGGGGTCCGGGCCGCCGACCTCAAGGGCTACGCCTTCAGCCGCGAGGACGTCGACGCCCGTGCGCTGGCCAACCAGTACGCCCAGATGCTCGGCCACGTCTTCACCAACGAGATGAAGCCGATGGAGGTCGAGATCCTGGTGGCCGAGGTCGGGGCCG
>CAJANQ010000389.1 GCA_903941145.1 uncultured Actinomycetes bacterium | reverse complement strand
GTGCCGTCGTTGGTGGCGGCGGTGAGCGCGAGCGCCGTGACCGACACGACCAGCCCCACGCCGCCGGCGAGCAGCACCAGGTTGCGGGTCCGCATGACGAGCAGCACCAGCAGGACCGCGCCGAGGACCGCGCCGAGGACCGTGCGCAGTGCGAGCGGCCAGACGGCCTTGGAGAGCTGGTCGGAGAGCTGGCTGGTGTCGATGTCGGGTGCGAGCTCACCCTTGTCCTTGAACGACTCGGCCTGGCGCAGCACCAGGTTCTGGTCGAGGGCGGTGAGCCGGGCGTCGACCATGACCGGCGACGTGTGGGTCTGACCGATCACCGAGCCGAGCGGCGCGACGCTCAACCGGGTGATGCCCCGGAGCGACGGCTGCACCGAGAGCGTGGCCTCGCCGACCGAGGTGTCGACGGTGGTGTGCGCCATGATCCGCACGCCGATCCAGGAGCCCAGCAGTGCGAGCAGCACGGTGGCGGCGATGCGGCCGAGGCGACGCTGCTTCGGAGCCGCGGTCGGTTCAGGTGCGGCGTCGGCGGGCGTCTCGCCGGACGGCGCCTCGTCGGTGGTTGAGTCCCCCATGCGACGGGGACGCTAGTGCTGCGACCGGCCCCGAGTCCCGTGACGATCGTCCATTCCGGACGGATGGTCGCGGGACTGCCACGGACCGTGTCCGCGTGCGCGCAGAGGGGCGTGGAACGGGGGCGTCAGCTCAGTCGGCCGGCGGCTTGAGCGTGTGGTGCTCAGCCATGTCCGCCGCCTCCGCGTTCAGCTCGGTCTCCATCGCGACGAGCTCGTCGACGCTGCCCATCCGCTGGGGCCCGGTGAAGTGGTTCTTGGCCGACAGGCTCCACCAGCCGCCGACGAACAGTGCGGCGAGCACAAGGATCGGCCCGGTGAAGTTGAACGTCTCCCAGGTCTTCCACGGGTTGAAGACCGGCAGACAGAAGACCACCGCGATCAGCGCGACCCAGACCACCGCGATCCATGCGACCGGGTTGGACCAGCGGCCCAGGTTCCACGGCCCGGGCTCGAAGTCCGGGTTGCGCAGCCGGAGGAACACGGGGATCACGTAGCTGATGTAGAGGCCCACGACCGCGATGCCCGTCAGGGCGAAGAATGCGACCGGGTACGCCAGGTCGGTCTGGATCAGCGACAGCACGCCGATCAGCGCCGCAAGGCCGACACCGAGCCACACCGAGTTGGTCGGCGTACGGGTGCGGGGGTTGATCTTCGCCCACAGGCTCGAGCCGGGGAGGCCGCCGTCCCGGCTGAACGCGTAGATCATGCGCGAGTTGGCGGTGACCGAGGCCATGCCGCAGAAGAACTGTCCGACCGTGGAGATGATGACGAGCAGCTTGCCGAGCGTGCCGGTCAGGGCCAGCAGGAAGACCTCGGGCCCGGCGAGGATGCCCTTGGCAGCGATGTCGGTGTATGCGTCGGCCGGGATGGCCTGCACCATCGCCACGTTGAGGATGAGTGCCGCGATGGCGGAGATGTAGATGGAGCGCACGATCGCCTTGGGTGCCGCCGTGGCGGCGCCCTTCGTCTCCTCGGACACGTGGGCCGAGGCGTCGAACCCGGTGATCGTGTACTGGGCCAGGAGCAGTCCGACCAGCACGACGTAGATCCACGAGCCCGGGAAGTCCCAACCGGTCTCGTTGCGGTACTCGAGGATGTTCGACATCCCCAGGTTGCCGGGCTTCGAGAAGGCGAAGAGCGACACGACGATCACTGCGACGCCGCCCACGTGCCACCACACGCTCACGTCGCCCATGATCTTGACCAGGTTGACGCCGAAGGTGTTCAGCAGCCCGTGCACCACCAGCACCAGCAGGTAGGTGACGAACACCGACCACCGGTTGATCTCGATCGGCGGGTTTGACGAGTCGCCGAAGATGTTGATGCTCAGCAGGATGAAGTTGGAGAGCGCGAAGTCGACCGACGCAATCACGCCGATCTGGCCAATCAGGTTGAACCAGCCGGTCCACCACGCCCACCGGGCCTTGTGCTTCCGGGCGAGCGTCGCCGACCAGAAGTACAGGCCGCCCGCGGTGGGGTAGGCGGAGCAGACCTCGGCCATGGCGGCGCCGACGGCCAGCGAGAACGCGCCGACGACGACCCATCCGAGCGTGATGACCAGGGGACCGCCGGCGTACATGCCCAGCCAGAACGTGGTGATGGCGCCGGCGAGCACCGAGATGATCGAGAAGCTGATGGCGAAGTTGGAGAACGTCCCCAGGCCTCGCTTCAGCTCCTGGGCGTAGCCGAGCTCGTGCAGACGCTGGACGTCGGCGTCGGTGGACTGGTCGACCGTCATGGCGGCCCCCTTTCGGGCGCGCCACCAGGCTGCGCCGTCGAGCAAGGTTCTACAACTGGATTGTGCGGAACACGGGGATCGGAGGACCGGTTAGAGACCTTTCGTATGGCTGACATCGCCCGTCCCGGGATCCTCGCGGTACTCAACGCCTCGCCCGACTCGTTCTCGGGCAGCTCCTTCGACGCCGCCGGCGCGGCCGACGCGGCTCAGGCGCTCGTCGACGAGGGGGCCGACGTCGTCG
>CAJANQ010000388.1 GCA_903941145.1 uncultured Actinomycetes bacterium | reverse complement strand
TACCGTTCCGGGCATGAGTGAGACAACGGATCGGGGCGACATCCGGGTCGTCGAGTGTGCGGCGGTGGACGATGAGTTGGTCTCGGCGATGGAGCGACTGATTCCGCAGCTCTCGTCGTCGTCACCGCCGCCGGGAACCGGCGAGCTGCAGGCGATCATCGACTCCGACGCGTGCCATCTGTTGCTCGCCATCGGCGACGACGGCCGGATCCTCGGCTCGATGACGCTCGTCGTGTTCCCGATCCCGACCGGTGTCCGCGCCTGGATCGAGGACGTCGTGGTCGACGGCGATGCCCGCGGCATGGGTGTTGGCGAGGCCCTCAACCTGCGGGCGCTCGACCTCGCTGCGGAACTCGGCGCCAAGACGGTCGATCTGACGTCGCGTCCGAGCCGCGAGGCCGCCAATCGGCTCTACCAGCGCATCGGCTTCGTCCCCCGCGAGACGAACGTCTACCGAAGGACTCTCGAAACGGAGTGAGGTCGGCTCACGACGGTGACTGGGGCTCGTGCCCCGCGCGCCGTCTCCAGGTGTGACCTGGCGCGGTTCGGCCCATCAGCCAGCAGCACTCCCTCCGAACGCCCGAACCGTGTAGACCGAGCGGTGTGCGACCCGTCCTTTCCGCTCTGATTGTCCTGTTGCTCACATCGTGCGGCTCGACCCCGCCCGGCGAATGCGAGGTGACGGCGGAGGGAAACGAGTACCGAAGCCGGGTCCCGAGTGAGCAGGACCAGCTTCCTGGAGCCCCGGAGATCGGACAGAGGTATCGCGCCGCCTCCGGCTGCGTCCCCGGTGACAACCTCGTCGGGGAGTGACGCACGGTGGTCGAACCGGCAGGACCGGTTCACCCCCCGCCGGCGTGAAACTCCTCGACTGCCCCAGATCGCCGGCACCGCTCGGGCAGGACCCCCTCGCAGATGCAGGGCCCACGGGGAGACAATCGTCGTGGACGGCAGCAGGGGAGTCGTGGGTAGCCTTTCGACATGAGCGCGTTGCGGGAACTCGTCGAGTCCAGGCGTGACGAGATCACGGAGGTGGTCCGTCGGCACAAGGGCTGCACCGTCGCGGTGTTCGGCTCGGTCGCCCGTGGCGACGATGGCCCGGACAGTGACATCGATTTCCTGGTCGAGTTCGAGGACGGCAGCTCGCTGTTCGACCTGCTGCATATCAGTGAGGAGCTCGAGGAGCTGCTCGGGGTCAAGGTCGATGTCGTCTCGGCGGGAGGGTTGAAGGACCGCGACGACGACATTCGTCGTGAGGCCGTCCTGCTGTGAGCCGCGGCGACGCCGAACGGACGGCCGACATCCTGGACGCTGCTCAGGAGCTGGCCGACGCCGTAGTCGTCGGTCATGACGACTTTGTCACGAGTCCGCTCCGCGTCCGTGCCGCCGAGCGCCTGCTCGAGATCATCGGCGAGGCGAGCAACCAGCTGTCCGACGAGTTCAGAGCAGCGCATCTGGACGTGCCGTGGAGCGACATCGTCGCCCTGCGGGTCCTCTTGGCACACCACTACCACCGTGTGGACGTCGAGCAGGTATGGAGCATCGCCACGTCGTCGGTCCCAGACCTCGTGCGTCACCTCGAAGCCGGCTGACGTCAGTTCGCGCTTCTACTTTTCTCCGGTAGACGAACGTGTACCGCTTTCAGCGCAAGGGCTGAGGCTGACCCTGACCTGAGGGTCAGCGGCCGAGGACGAGCAGGCCGCCGACGGCCAGCTCGATCGCACATCCGGCCAGATTCTCTTTGGACATGCTCCGGTCGACGACCAGCGAGACCACCCGGCCGGCGAAGGCTCCGAGCCACGCGACGCCGAGCACGACCGCAGCGTCGGCGGACCCGATGGCGAGCACCGCGACGCCGGCCCCGATGAACAGCCCGCCGTAGGTGGCACGGAACTCGGAGACTCCGAGTGGTCCTGGGAGGTTGAGGCCGATCACCTTGCTCACCTGCTGGGGCCAGATCAGGCCGAGGAGTCCTGCGAGGACGGACACGCTGGCACCAATGACGGCTGGGAGCTGCATGGAAGCCCGAACGCGTGCGGTGCTGGCTGCATTCCCGGGGAACCTTTGGGACCCCGGTTCGCGCAGGGTTGCGAGGCCGACGACCAGCTCCCTTGCCTGGGCGATCGACCGCGGCGTGCAGTGCGCCGGCTGAGCCAGCGTCCTGGGTCGTGGCCCGTCGGTAGCCTTCCGGTGTGGCAGCACTCTTGAGGACCATCGGCATCCTGCTGTTCGACGGCGTGGAGGAGCTCGACGCCGTCGGCCCGTGGGAGGTGCTCTCCTTCTGGACCCGGCGGTCCCCCGAGGACGGCTACCAGGTCGTGACGCTGTCGCAGTCGGGTGGGCCGGTGGCCTGCGCCAAGGGTCTCACCGTCGATGCGCAGCACAGTTACGCGGACGTGCCGGCGCTGGACGTGCTCGTCTATCCGGGCGGGCGCGGCACGCGCCCGCACCTGGAGGACCAGGCGCAGCTCGACTGGGTGCGCAGCCAACGGGAACAGGTGCCGCTCCTGACCAGTGTCTGCACGGGCTCGCTGGTCTATGCGGCGGCCGGGCTGCTGCAGGGCCGGCCGGCCACCACGCACTGGGCGGCCCTTGACCTGCTGTCCGAGCTCGACCCGACCGTCGACGTCCGGCCCGCCGACCGTTTTGTCGACGACGGCGACGTCATCACTGCGGCGGGCGTGTCGGCCGGGATCGACATGGCGCTGCACCTGGTGGACCGCCTCGCCGGCCGGGAGCGGGCCAAGGAGGTCCGGCGCGGGATCCAGTACGACCCGTCGCCGCCGGTCTGACCTCGAACGATAGACAGAGGTTTAACCTCTGTTGTACCGTCATGGCGTGGAGCACTCCGAGGATTCCCCCACCTCTCGTCTGACGGACCTGGGACTGGTCCTTCCTGACCCCCTCCCGCCGTTCGGCGAGTATGTGCCGGCGGTGCGGACCGGCAACCAGCTGTGGGTCGGCGGACACTTCGGCACCCGTACGGACGGCACCATCTGGACGGGCAAGGTCGGCGTCGACGTCACCGTGGACGAGGCCCAGGAGGCCGCGAGGTCAGCAGCCCTCAACCTGCTGGCCACCGTCGACGCAGCGCTCGGCTCCCTGGACGAGGTGCGGCAGGTCGTGCACGTCTATGGAGTGGTGAACTCCTCGCCGGACTTCCTCGGCCACACCGGTGTGATCGACGCCGCGTCCAAGGTGTTCATCGACGTGTTCGGCGACCGCGGCCGGCACGCACGACTCGCGGTCGGTGTCGCCGCACTGCCGGGCGACCTTGTGCTGGAGGTCGAGGCGGTCATCGAGGTGGCCGACCCGGGCATGACGCAGGACGGAGCCGGTCGGTGACGGCGAGCGACCTCGAGTTCCAGTTCGGTGGCCGACTGTCGCTCGACCTCACGTGGACGCTCCGGTACCGGGCTGTCGCGCCGACCGACCTGCTCGCGACACCTGCCGACCTCAGCAGCTGGATCACCTCGTCGGTCGCGCCCGTCGGTGGACCGCTGACTGCAAGCGACCTGGCGTCAGCGGTCGAGCTGCGGGAGGCGGTCTACGCCGGTGCCACGTCACGGATCGCCGGCACGGCAGTCGGACGTGACGTCCGGAGCACGCTCAACGACTGGGCGGCCCGGCCGGCTCCGTTCAGCTCCCTGGGTGCGCGTACCGGTACGTCGTTGCACCTTCGTCCTGGGGCCGAGGTGGAGTCGGCGCTCGCTGCGGTCGCGCTCGACGCCGTGGAGCTGCTGTCGCTGGACGACGGGCGGCTCCGCCTGTGCGAGGGCCCGGGCTGCTCGCTCGTGTTCTACGACTCGTCGCGACCCGGGACCCGCCGCTGGTGCTCCACCGAGCGGTGCGGGAACCGGGTGAACACCGCGACCTACCGCCGGCGCCGTGACGGTGGACATCCCAACAAGTGAGGGGGCCGACATGCTGACCATGAAGCCGAACTGCGAGTGCTGCGACCGCGACCTCGACCCGACGGGCGACGCCGCGCGCATCTGTTCGTTCGAGTGCACGTGGTGCGCCGACTGCGCCGACCATCTCGGCGGGCTGTGCCCCAACTGCGGTGGGACGCTGGTGGAGCGCCCTGCTCGCGACGCTGCGCTGCTCGAGGCCTTTCCCGCCTCCAGCGACCGGGCGCCCGCCAGCCACGGCTGCCCGTAACGGCATGGTGCCGCCGGAGTGACGCCCTAGAAGGTGATCGACGTCGGGAGCGTGAGCACCCAGATGGTGGTGCCGACCACCAGCACCCCGGCGATGCCGGTCATGGCCAGCCGGAGCTCGAAGATCCCGATGCGGGACTGGATGCCCAGAAGGAACAGGGCCGCGGCCAGCAGCACGACGCCGAGCACGAAGTTGTCGGCCGCCTGGCCGGCCTTGGACGCCGCGATCTCGGCTGCGGTGGACCGCTGTTCGAACCTGGCGGCCG